>JBKJNG010000089.1:0-6539 GCA_046596065.1 Phnomibacter sp.
ATCGGTAAGGTGCCAGGTTGTTATTCGCGGAACACAGGCTAAAGACTTTGCTGATATACCCAGCAAAGGTCTGCATTTTGACAGCGACCATATCTTCATATTCCACCTTAATCCCGAACAAAAAATTGACAACATAAAAATTAACTGGGATCACCAGGATTTTAAAAGGCAACTTGGTTCGTAAAATTGTTTGATAATTTATTTGCTGCTTTATCACCTCAATTAAAACATTCTAACCATGCAAACCGATGTAATGAACGATGCGCAATTGCTGCATCAAATAGCAAGGGACTATGTAACTAACGGATTGAGCGCTAAAAATTTTGATGCTATACCGTATGATGATCATGTTATTCTTCGTGCACCGCTATGTCCCGGTGGTTCTGAAATTCCACTTACAGGTAAAGAAAATTTACGTAATATATGGTGGGCACCACTTCCTTCTCTTGTTGGTAAAGTTGAATTAATTGACAGTTATGTAAACGAAGAGAACAATGCCGTCTCCGTTGAGTTTCATTGTGAGATCATAAATCCAGCTTGTGTGCTGAGGGTTGTTGACCGTCTTATTATTAATGCAGAGGGAAAAATTATTTCACAGGAAAATTTTTTCGACCCGCGGGCAGTTACGAACCCGGCCTGAATACCCTAAATGCTAAAGCCTGCGAAATTCAAAAACGGCTTTCGAAATTTTTCTCTTTTACTATAGCACTTTAAACACCAGGAAATGAAGAAAATCATTTTAAGCGGATGCTTTTGCCTTTTGCTATCTGTCCTGTTGTCGCAAAAATTATGGACCGAAGACGACAGGAATTACCTGGTGGAAAACCTCAAGAGGACAAAGGAAATGCTGATAAAGGAAACACAGGACCTTTCAGAAAAGCAATGGAATTTTAAGGAATCGCCGGACAAGTGGTCTATTAAGGAGGTTATAGAACATATAGCTATTTGGGAATTGTTGCTACAGGCAAGGGTGAGTAATGCAATGGGAAATGGTCCGCATCCGGAACTGGCAAACATTGCAGAGCCTGACAGCATTTACCTTGATTTTATCATGGAAGAAAAACCGCATGTTTCCGTAGACTATACAAAGCCTTTTACCTATACTTTGCCAATGGGTTTGAACAGCGGACAAACCAATATGACATGGTACCTGAAAATGAGAAATGAGTCAATTGAATGGCTTAAAAATGCAACGGAAGATTTAAGAGTTTACCAGCAGTTTCCAGGCGATAAAAAGAATCTGCACCAGGTATACATTACCATATTCGGTCACAGTGAGCGGCATTACCGGCAGATCATGAAAATAAAATCGAACCCGGGTTTTCCTAAAGAGTAGATTTTAGATCTCTTTAAAATCATGTACCGTAACACAATTTTTTTAGTCACACCTTCCCATAGCCGGCGCTGGTGACAGTGCCCGGCTTTATGGAGTAAAACGCGAAAGGCGTTTTACGTTTTTTCTACAACAACCAACCTGACGTACCCAATTCTTGAGCAAGCAAAAAGTATAAATCAAATTTCAATATTTTCTATAGTGTTAATAAGTGTAAATCTTTTTTTTATATCCTCATAAGTAAAAGGTTATTTACACTTTAAACGTATTTAAATGAAAAAACATTCACTAATTGCCATCGGCATGGCTGGTATAAGTATGCTATTTTTAAGCTCATGCCAAAAGGAAGTGCTGGCACCTTCTTCTGTACGCGATGCGGAACTTAACTCAAGCGCCAAAAGTGGCCCTGTATGGCGGGCATACAAAGACACTGCTGCAACTTATTATTCTATTGTTCCTGATTTTGCCAACGGCGCATCACCAGCAACAGGCTATCTGCCTGCATGGTTCCCCGGCGGAGGTACGGGCACGGCCACGCATATGGGCAAAATTCATAATTTATTTAACCAATATGCAACTTTGGGACCCGGTGGACTAACTTCTGTTGTAGCTCCTGTTACCCAGTTTTTTGAGGCGCAACTTGCTGCGGCAGGTATTACCGGTGTTCCCCCAACAGTAAATAGCATAACCTTCGACGATAAAGGCAATTCAATATGGATACAGGCAAATCAACCTACGGTTTCAACTCCTGTTAGTCCCACACTAATAAACTATTCAGGTGGTGGCAATATTGTTGGAGGCACGGGAAAATTTGCTAATGCTACGGGTTCTGTTGTTGTGAATGGTCACTTCAATCCGACTGATTTAAATGACGCCGCTTATGGCTCAAGAGGAAACATTAAATATTAAATAAACAATTTAGTAATGGCGGCGGCGGTCTTTAATCTAATTTAAAGATCACCGCCGCCATCTATTTTACTAGGATGCATCTACCTTAGTAGAAATATCCGCCCTTATGTTATTCCGCAGCAATCTTCATGGCGAAAGCGATTTGTTTTATGACGAGGCGTTACGCGTTTCTACAGCTTTTCATAAATTAAACGATTCCATACCAAGCCGCAGGTTATTTCCGAAAGTAGATATAAAAGAATTGCAGGAATGGCTGCCTTCTTTATTCGAAACACATTACCAGGCATCGGTCGAATTTCAATTGTTCAAACCTGTAAAAGGAGAATTCCAGGGCAAGGCCGCACTGTTATTTTTAGAAAAGAATGTATGGCTTGGGTACGACAATGCCTTTCATCCGCGAAGCGGCGTGTATGTGTTTTATGATAATGCAGCACATGGCACCAAATTGATGCCCCTGTTTGATAAATTAAAACAGTTGAGCGAGGAAGAAAAGGAAGAAGAGTTTAATGGAAAATTTCACCTGATAACCACCGACGAGTATGGAGGTTGGGCGCTGAAGGAATTTGAAGGTGTTGGCGATAACCTCGATATCACGAATCACTACAACCCTGAGTTTGAAGATTTTAAAAAGCATATTACTGATAAACTATCTGCTGTTAAAGTAAGCGGACTGGTTTTAATGCATGGGGAACCAGGTACCGGCAAAACAACTTTTATCCGCTACCTAGCTGGTAAAATCAACAAGCGCATGATCTACTTTCCGCCATATATGGCACAGCATGTTTCCGATCCTAAACTGGTGGCTTTTTTACTCGATTATCCCGATAGTATTTTGGTGCTGGAAGATGCCGATAGTGTAATTGCAAAACGTCGCGGCCCCGATGAAACCAGTGCCATAAGCAATCTCCTTAATCTTAGCGATGGTATCTTAAGCCAGTGCCTTAATGTGGCGCTTATATGCACTTTTAACATGAAATACACGCAGATAGATGATGCCTTATTGCGCAAAGGCCGCTTGCTGGGCATGTATGAATTTAAAGCCCTGCAGCCCGAAACTGCTAATGCACTTGCAGCACAGCTTGGGCGCAGCGAACTACATTTCGATAAACCCGTTACACTTGCCGAAGTATATAACCATACCGATAATAATTTCACAGGTCCGCAGTTAGAGCAGATTGGTTTTCGCAGGTAACATGCTGTCAAATGATTGGTAAAGCCCGTTTTAAAACGCTGTTGGTCGCGACCGGTAAAATTTTTATGCTGTAGTTTTGAACAAAATAGCAGCCACCTGCCTAGTAAACAGCAGCACAATAACTACCATAATGATTAATAGAACCATTGCCCCTCCTATAAAAAATGCGGTTGATTTCAACCTGAAACTAAAGCCTTACGAAAAATTTGTACTGGATAACGGGGTGGAAGTTTACAGTCTGAATGTAGGCGAAGAAGAAGTGATTCAGCTCGAGTGGGTATTTTTTGCCGGCAATACCTGGGAAGAGAAAAACCTGGTTGCAGCGGCTACCAATCATCTTTTAAAAAATGGAAGTTCGAAACGTACGGCCTTCGATATAAACGAGCATTTCGAATTTTATGGCAGCTATCTTAACCGCCATTGTTTTAACGAAACGGCCAATATTACGCTTCATGCGTTAAGCAAACACCTGCCAGTTTTATTACCTGTTGTGCAGGAATTAATTGCAGATGCCAGCTTCCCAAAAACCGAGCTGGAAATATTTCAACAAAACAGCAAACAACGTTTAGCAGTTAGCTTGCTTAAATGCGATTTTGTTGGCAACCGGGAGATTGATGTACTGCTGTTTGGCAAAGATCATCCTTATGGTAAATATAGCAGTGTGCGGGATTACGATGCTTTAACTACAGAACAACTCGCTCAATTTTACGACAAGCATTACCGCAATGGCAAGTGCATTATATTTATTGCTGGTAAACTACCGGCAAACATCTTTGCATTGCTAAACCAATATTTTGGCGGTCTTTCCCTTTCAAAACCAGTTATCCAGCCGCCCGCTGTTAATAAAGAAAGACAACTGCATCCCAATCGTACATCCACCGTTATTAACGATGCAAATGGTGTGCAGGGCGCTATCCGTATTGCAAGCAATTTCCCTAACAGACACCATCCCGAGTTTATGGAAGTGCAGGTATTGAACACTTTGTTTGGTGGTTATTTCGGCAGTCGTTTAATGAGTAATATCCGCGAAGAAAAAGGCTACACTTACGGCATCCATAGTTTTCTGCAAAGCCATACTGAGCAAAGCGCCTGGATGATAACTACGGAGGCAGGCCGCGAAGTTTGCGATGCAACTATCAAAGAAGTTTATCATGAAATGCAGGTACTGCGGGATGAACTTGTTGATGATGAAGAACTGATGCTGGTTCGTAATTACCTGCTAGGCTCTTTATTGGGCGATCTCGATGGTCCGTTTCATATTATCAACCGCTGGAAGAGTTATATCCTGAACGGCCTCGACGAAAATTATTTTTATGCAGCAACGGATACCATTCGCAATATAACACCTGCAAGGTTACAGGAATTAGCTATTAAATATTTGCAACCTGATTATTTTTACGAGCTGTTGGTTGTTTAGATTTCAATTTTAGTAAAACGATGATATCTAAAATGACTGTTATCAAATTTTTTAATCCTTCTTATGTTTCCTTTTTTTACCTAGTGAAACATAAGAAGGATTAATATTTTTATTTGTTACCAGCCTAATAAATTCATCCATAATAATCTATCTTCTTTCTGATAACATCAGCCGCTTGTTTGCCTGCCCACTTTTCGCATAAATACAAACCAAGATCGATTGATGCAGTAACTGCACCTGCAGTAATGGTATTGTCATCATCCACAATTCTTTTCTCACTTACCTGATTGCAATAAGGCTTAAGTGCTTCGTATTCCTGGTAATTTGTGGTGGCAGTTTTATCCGTTAAGAAACCTGCGGCACCAAGCAATAAACTGCCAGTACAAATTGATATTTTATAGGGAACATTTACTGCGGTTTGTAGCCATTTAATAAAGTCCTGATCGTATTGCAATTGCCTTGTACCCATTCCGCCGGGTACTATTATCGCATCATATCCTGCTAATGAATTTTTGATTTTGGATGGCTTCATTTCTAACCCGAATATGTCCTGGTTGTTTTTCGTATAACCACAAATATCCCAGCTAAGAACAGGTAGAAAATGATTGGATTTTAACTTGGTAATCGGTTCGTAACAGCCAATCATATCCAGCCAGGTAACACCATTAAAAATGATAAAAGCAATTTTCATTATGACGATTTATTTATTGGTTATAATGTTTTTATATAGTATGATTATGGTTGTTTAAATTTACATGAAACGATTACTGATTTTACAGTGTAGCTGCTAAACTAGTACCATATGAGAAATGCATTATTACTTTTTGTTATAATTTTTTTATCGTTAACAGCCTGCAGGTCATCTGAGCCAAATGATACATGGGATTTTACAAAACCTGCCCGAAACCCCGTGCTTAGTGCCGACAGTGTCCCTGTATTTTTCGATCCTATAAAAAAAGATAGTGTGCATTGGCAAAAGGCAGATGTTTTTAACCCGGCAGCAATTATAAAGGATGGTAAAATAATGATGTTGTACAGGGCCGAAGATAATCCTGCTGCTGCTTTGGGTGGAAGAACATCAAGAATTGGTTTAGCAGAAAGCAGTGACGGATTACATTTTACAAAACATTCAACGCCGGTTTTATATCCCGACAGCAGCAGCAAATTTCTACAATACGAATATCCCGGTGGTTGTGAGGATCCACGAATTGTAGTAACAGAAGATGGCCATTATATACTGGCTTATACCGCATGGAATGGTAAAACGGCAAGGCTAAGCATTGCGAGTTCAAAAGACTTACTGCACTGGACTAAACACGGGCCAATATTTTTAAACGCGGGTGTAAAATGGCGGGATACCTGGAGCAAATCCGGCTCCATTGTTTCGCAGCTGGTAAATGGTAACCCGCAGGCCGTAAAGGTGAATGGTAAATACTGGATGTTTTGGGGCGATACAGATATTTTCCTGGCCTGGAGCAATGATATTATAAAATGGGTGCCGGTCACCGATGCCGCTGGTAAGCTGGTAAAGGTAGTTTCACCCCGGGATGGTTATTTCGACAGCGGCCTTGCAGAACCGGGTCCTCCGGCGTTACTAACGAAAAGTGGTGTGCGGCTGATCTACAACGGAAAAAATCATGATCAGCGAACATCATCTGATACCGCATTCGCAACCGGTATGTATGGAG
>JBKJNG010000219.1:0-5570 GCA_046596065.1 Phnomibacter sp.
TCTTATTGCCGGTTTGTTGATAAAAGTAATTAAGGGCTTCAATAAGCGATTGAATGTTATTGGTATCGTTTATCGGCATTATTTCATGCCGCTTTTTATCGTTTGCAGCATGAAGACTTAATGCCAGCTTAAACTTTACCTTATCATCGCCCAGTTGTTTTATCATTTTTGCTACGCCCGCAGTTGACACAGTAATACGTCTCGGGCTCATAGCTAAACCATCGGGAGATGAAATGCGCTCAATGGCTTTCAGTACATTTTTATAATTAAGCAATGGTTCGCCCATTCCCATAAAAACTATATTGGTAAGCTTTTTATCGCTTGCCTTAATCGATTGCTCGTTAATCATCGCTACCTGGTCAAAAATCTCATCATAATCCAGGTTGCGCTTGCGATCCATATAACCGGTAGCGCAAAACTTGCAACTAAGGGAACAGCCTATCTGGCTGCTTACACAGGCGGTTTGCCGTTCATCTGTGGGAATCAATACCCCCTCAACCAGGTGTCCGTCATGAGTTTTAAACCTGCTTTTAATTGTGCCATCTTCACTAAACTGAGGGGCATCCATAGCAAGGGCCGGGAAGGAAAAGGTTTCTCCTAATTTTTGCCTGAGCTCTTTACTCAGGTTAGTCATATCGGCAAAGCTTTGAGCGTGTTTTTGCCAAATCCATTCCCAAACCTGCTTTGCCCTGAACTTTTTATCGCCGGCCATTAGAAACCAATTTTCAATTTGCGATAGCGTCTGGTGGCGAATATTCTTTATCTCACTCATGCCGCAAAGGTAATTAATGAAACCTGGGAAACTTAAAGTCTGCTGAGCGCTATAAGCGGGTGGCATTAATCCATGGAGTTGAAGCAGCACTACTTACACTCCATTAATTGAATTAAAAAATGAATGCAAAATTTAGAACATCAAAAAAAATGAGATGGTTCCTTAGCGGTTGATGAATACAGGCAGATGGTAATTTGGTTTATGAAATTAGTTTTTGGGTAAGTAAAAACTCAAGCTGATCGTTAGCCGTCATTAATTTCTCAATCAGGCTTTTGTTTTCTTCCCGCAATCTGAATATTTCGTAACCATTTTTTATGATGATGCGTAGTTGTTGCTCATCCCAGGGCTTGTTTAAATAATAATAAATATGGCCCTTGTTAACTGCATCAATTACTGCGTTAATATCTGTATAGCCGGTCAATAATATCCTTACAGGGTCACTGTATTCTTTCAATACTTCCACCAGGAATTCCACACCTGTCATGTCAGGCATTCGCTGATCTGTAATAATAATATGGATGGTATGCTCCTTTAAAATTTCTAACCCAACAATACCTGACAATGCTGTGAATACATTGTAATCTTTCCTGAATGTCGCACGGAAAGAATTAATATTATTGAGTTCATCATCGACATAAAGGACATTAATTTTCTCTCCAATTTCCATAGAATATTTGTTCTAAAATTATCATGCAAAAATCTGACCATCAATTAAAAAGCGAAGCTTTTTAAAAAAAGTAGCCCACAAAGCCATCGCCAAAAAATAGGTGCGGAGTTTGGTAATGAAACTAAAAAAATTTGTAAGAACAAAATTTAAAGCTATTATTGAGCCGAACTATTATTAGCATGATTTATGTAATACGATAACGTGCTAATTCGCCATTCTGACTTTTTTACGTAAAACGCTGGTATTTATACTTATACAATAAAGGTAAAAGGAAAAGCTGTTTTGTAAAGTTATCTGGCAAATAGTTCGCATTTTTAAACCATTATTTAATAGAAACCGGGAAAGCCTGGCTAAATGAGGCCTTGATTATTTAAAATAAATGAAATTGCCATTGTTTAAATACTTTGCTATTTAAGTGAAGCTGTGCTTCAGCTTCCTGTGTATGTTGAAAGCCGAAGTGCTTTGCAGCAGGAGGACTGCCTGGTATAAGGAGTAAGTTCAATGATAATCTATGAAAAACATCCATCCTGAACTGGCAGATAATATCTATTTGCCTAAAATTTTTTCGTTACAGTCGATAGAGGATAAGGTAGCGGTGGCAGCTTTAAAAGATGCGCATCCTGAACTGAAGGTCCGTGATTTTTTTATGCTGCAGAAAAAAGAGCTGCTTAAATCCCGCAACCCTGGCAAGCCCATCAGCGCTGCAGATCTTGACTTGTTTTATAACGAATCGCTCAGCAACCGTGATGCAGATACAGAAGGTTGCTGGGTGTATTATCCCTGGTTAAATACGCTTATCCATACTTTAAGTAAACCGGAGTTTATTGAACTTCGCACAAACCGCAATCATTATAAAATAACCCATGCCGAGCAACAATCGCTTTCAACAAAAACCATTGGTATTATAGGCCTTTCGGTTGGGCATGCTGTTGCGGTATGCATGGCAACAGAACGCATTTGCGGAAAATTAAAACTTGCCGATTTTGATAGTATTGAACTTAGCAATCTGAACAGAATAAAAACAGGGATAATAAATATTGGGGTTAATAAATCTATTGCAACTGCCAGGGAAATTTTTGAAATAGATCCCTTTATTGATATTGAATGCTACCCTGAAGGAATTAATGATGATAACATAGAAGCTTTTTTGCTGGATGGCGGAAAGCTAGATATACTGGTAGATGAATGTGATAGCCTTGATGTTAAGATACAATGCAGGCAGGAAGCCAAAAAGTATAAGATACCGGTAGTAATGGAAACAAGCGATAAGGGTATGCTTGATGTTGAAAGGTATGACCTGGAAGAGCAGCGACCAATATTACACGGCTTGCTAAATGGCATTCCACTCGATAAATTAAAGAACCTTTCCCACGAACAAAAAATCCCTTTAATCTTAAAAATTGCCGATGTAAACAAAGGCTCTTTGAGAGGCAAAGTATCTATGCTGGAAGTAGGCCAGTCGATTAGTACATGGCCCCAGCTTGCCAGTGCCGTTACACTAGGTGGTGGCGTTGTTACCGATGTTTGCAGGCGTATTTTGCTTGACCAGTATAATGAATCAGGAAGGTATTATATTGATATTGAAACTTTGGCGGGTAATACAAAACGTAAGGCAACTGCTGCTACTGACGTTAACCCATATAAGCCTTTTAATATAGAAGAAGCGGTTGGTGTAATTAAACAAATATCATCTTCAAATAACACTGCTAACCCTGCCTATGCACTAGTAGAGCAAATGGTGGAAGCTGCTGCACTTGCGCCATCTACCGGTAACGATCAGCCTTGGAAATGGATTTATGATGAAGGCCGTTTGTTTTTATTTCATGATCATTATCGTTCATTTTCTTTCGGCGATTTTGACAGCATCGCTTCTTATATATCCCTTGGAGCCGCGTATGAAAATTTGCAATTAAAAAGCAACCAGTTCGGGTTTAATTTAAAAACAGATCTTTTTCCACTGGCAACGGCTTCAAACTTAATTGCAGCCATTAGTTTTTCTAATATTAATGAAGGTGAAGCAATTGAAACGCTGTATGAACCAGGTCTTGTAAATGTAATAAGCGAACGTTGTACCAATAGAAATCCATCAGATGCTGTAATAATTCCCGAACAGGAAATTGAATTACTTAAGCATGCAGCAGAAAGTATTGATGGGGCTAAATTTCATTGTATAGCCGATAAAAAACAAATTTTGGCTATCGGAAAAATTATTGGCGAGTGTGATCGTATCAGGTTACTTAATACTCAGGGCCACAAAGATTTTGTTGACAGGGAAATGCGATGGACGCCGGCACATGCCGAAGCCACAAGAGATGGTATTGACATACGCACACTTGGCGTAACTGGCCCCCTGTTATCTGCATTGTCCATAATAAAAGATGGTGAAGTAACAGCCTGTTTAAAAGATATTAATGGAGGAAAAGCATTGGTTGATGCCGCCATGAAAACAGCAAGTACTTCCTCGTTTATTGGGATGATAACGTTGCCAAATTATTGTAAAGAAGATTTTTTTGCAGGTGGAGTTGCCATGCAGCGTTTGTGGTTAAAGGCTACAGAACTTGGTTATGCACTTTATCCGCTTATATCGCCTTTTTATTTATTTCCAAGAATATTAAAAGGTAATGGTGCCGGATTGGATGCAGGTGAGGTAGAAAAATTAAAAGTATTAAGAAATCAATTTACCAATATCGTTTCGCTTAAGGATAATGGTGCCGAAGTCTTTATCTTTAAAATAGCAAGGGCCGAAACACCTGCAATTAAAACACTTCGCTTGCCATTGAGTGAAATATTGTTTGAAACAAACAAGTAATAATATGGTAGCTAAAATAAGAGTATACAAGGCTGTTGATGAAATCGACACCAGCCTTCGTTTTGTGGAAGGCCACAGGAAAATGCTTGAGGCGTACGGCGTGGCAAAAGTTACCAGTGCCAACGAAGCATGGATTGATGATCCTGATACCTACGTTATAATTGCGGAATCATGCGATGATCAAAGAATTTTGGGAGGAACGCGAATACAGGTGCGCACCCCATCAATGAAATTGCCGATGGAAGATGCAATAGCCAAAGTGGATAAGAACATTTATAATTATGTAGATAAAATAGGTGATTATAATGTGGCAGAATTTTGCGGGTTATTCAATTCAAAAGAAGTAGCAGGTTATGGCATTGGCAGTATGTTTCTCGGGCGGGTTGCTATTGCTATTGCATCTCAAATTGGCGTAAAGTATTTAATGGGGCTTTGCCCGCCGGCTACTTTAAGAAACAGTGCAAGGGTGGGCTTCGAAATATTGAGAGACTTAGGTATAAATGGTAAATTTTATTATCCGAAAGAAGGTTTAATTGCTACCTCTTTAATTATAAATGACCTTGATAATCTCCCGAACGCCGATCCGCACGAACGCGAACGCATATTTGATTTAAGAAGAAACCCAACTCAGCATACAATGGAAAAGGGGCCAAAGGGCGCATTGGAAATAATATACGAGATAAACCTATTGCAGGAGTATGAAAGGAAATTTGCTTAAAGCCCTTGTATGTATCCTGCTTGTATTTTCTTATTCCATTGTAATAAGCAGAGAGATTGAATTTAGGGGCGAAAATATTCTGATAGGCACATTATTGCAAACTTCAGAAGATACTTCCGGTACGCTTACTATAAAAGATGTTATACATGCATCCACCTTCGAGGATAGCAAACATGAAACACCAAATTTTAGTTTAAGTAATTCCACTTTTTGGCTGCGTTTTGTGATTAAAAATACTACGCCCGAAAATAAGTTACTATTGGAATTTGCTTATCCGTTAATTGATAGCTGCGAATTGTATGAAGTTAATGACGATTCGATCTCTGTTCAATCGATTTATGGAGACCAGAAATTTTCTGAGAGAAAAATAAAACATCACAATCTTGTTTTTGATCTGAACATACCGCAAGGTGTTTCCAAAACATATTATTTAAAAGTAAAAGGCAATGAACAAATTATTGTTCCATTAATTGTAAGTAATGAACGGGGATTTCTTGAATCATCGCTGGTAAGCCAGGTAATTTCAGGTATGCATATGGGCCTGTTAATAGTAATGATACTATTCAACATCTTTATTTATTTTTCTACCTATGATAAGAGCTAT
>JBKJNG010000372.1:0-2623 GCA_046596065.1 Phnomibacter sp.
CTCAAAAACTCTGTGGTACTCTGTGGAAAAAAATCTATTTACAATCCTGACCGCTCAAATTTCTTTCCAAAAACTATCGATGCAATTTTGTCCGTTTCAATATGACCTATACTGCAATTGCTTAACAAAACAATGCATACATCGTCACCAGGAAAGAACTGGAGATTAGCGTAGAAGCCAGGCACGCCACCCGCATGCGAAATACATTTTCTTCCATAAAGTGTATAGGAAAACCAGCCGTAACCATACTTCCATTTGCGTGGCGTAAAGGCTTGTTCCCTGGTCGCGTCTTTAATTAGTCCACTATACAAACCTTTATAAAATTTATACAGATCGCCTGCGGTGGCATACATGGAACCACAGCCTGGTGCATAAGTAGAATCAAAATCGATAACAGTATCAGCTTGACTGTTTAAAGAATTATGTCCTGTTGATTTATTACTGTCAGAAAGGTTTTTAAAATCAAAACCTGAATGATTCATGTGCAAAGGTTTAAAGATCATTTCACGTACAATGTGCTCAAATTTTTCCCCGGTAATTTTTTCTATTATGTAAGCGAGTAAGATGTAATTGGAGTTCGAGTAAGAAAACTTATCTCCTGGTAGCATAGTCAGTGGTTCATGGATAAAATAGCTCATTAATTTTTCGAGATCAATGGGCGGCGAATTGTCGGGCATTTTTTGAATTGCAGGAATTTCGAGGTACTCTTTAATACCGGAACTATGGGTTAGCAAGTGCTCAATGGTAACAGAATCGCCGTAGTGCAGACCTGGCAAGTACTTTGATAGCTTATCGTGAATACTTAATCGATTCTCGTCTGCCAGTTTAAGTATGATAGAAGCAGTAAACGGTTTCGATAAAGATCCGATCCTGTAAATTGTAGCTGTGTCATTTTTTGTTTTATTGGTTATGTTTTTATAACCAGAACCTTTGTAAAACAGTGTTTCGCCTTTTTGAATAACCAGTACCGTTCCATTAAAATATTTGTGTTTTTTGGCGATTGACAAGTAATCGTCAAGTTGCTTTCTAATATCCTGCGCTATTGAAAAGCCTGATAAGAAAACCAAACAAAAAAAAAGGTAAAATTTTCTCATGGCTATGAAGCTATATTTTTGTTTATCAATTGTGGCGGTCTTTGTCTTGCTTTTCCGTATCCGGGCCATCACCAGGATCGTTTGAATCGAAATTATCGGAGCCCATTTTACATAGCTACCAAATAGTATGCTATTAACGCAGAAATTCATGCAATCAATTTGTTAAATACACTATGGAATTAAGCCGAAGCACGCTGTTTGCCACACGTATCCGCATAAGTTTATTTTTCTTTTTTTACGGGTTTACATTCGCTACCTGGGCGTCCCGTATTCCTGATATTCAGCAGCAGCTTCATTTAACTGAAACGGCTTTAGGAGCAGTGTTGCTGGCTATGCCTGTTGGTTCTTTTCTCACGCTTCCTTTTTCAGGATATTTTACATCGAAACTTGGTAGTAAAAAAGTAGTGATTTTTGCAGCTGTTTTATATTCCATACTGCTTACTGCCATTGGCTTCGCTCCAAATGTTTTGCTATTAACTATTTGTCTTTTCCTGTTTGGTTCTGCGGGAAACATGATGAATATTGCTATTAATACACAAGCGCTTGCGTTAGAAAAATTGTATAAGAAGATCATTATTTCTTCGTTTCACGGCATGTGGAGTATTGCTGGTCTTGCCGCCGCTGCCCTGGGAACTTATCTTATTGGAAAAGCTTTTCCCGTTAGCATGCACTTCCTTTTGGCATCGGCAATTGCACTAGCTAGTTTTATTTTTTGCATGCCTTATCTTTTAAAGGAAGTTGTTACAACGCAACCGGCTAAACGTCCTTTCTTTACAAGGCCCGATAAAGCATTTATCGGACTTGGTTTAATTGCATTTTGCTCCATGATTTGCCAGGGCGCCATGTTCGATTGGAGTGGTGTTTATTTCAAAAAAGTTGTGACTACAAATCCCGCATACATAGGAATCGGTTATACGGCATTCATGGTATCTATGACGTTCGTACGATTTATAACGGACTGGCTTACGCATCGCATTGGGTTCACAAAAATTATTGCACTCTGTGGCATTTTTATAACCAGCGGTTTAATTGTAAATGTGTTTCTTCCACAACTAATTCCTGCAACAATAGGAATGTTGTTTGTTGGTATTGGCGTTTCACCCGCTGTTCCATTAGTGTTTAGCGCTGCTGGCAAATCGTCTAAACTATCCGCACCCGTTGCTATTGCGGCTGTTTCATCCATCGGGTTTATTGGGCTGTTAATTGGACCTCCGTTAATTGGTTTTATTGCAGGCTTAACCAGTTTAAAAATTTCCTTTTTGGTGCTTTCTGTATTTGGTGTTACTATATCGGTGCTGGCAATTATGAACAACCGGAATGCAGCAGGCTGATTCTGAAGAACAAAAGCATCAGATGTAATAAATTTTAGGCTTTTTTTCGCAGATGCTAATTTTAGATGAGCATACATGCTGCAGATAAACATCCTGGAATAATTTGTCACTAATTGTATGCAGGTTTATTTTTTCACTGCGATGATTATTCGAAGATGTTTATCTGCAGCATGTATGCTCATCTAAAATTAGCATCTG
>JBKJNG010000591.1:0-3437 GCA_046596065.1 Phnomibacter sp.
TTACAGGTTGTTTTGCCGTTGGTACTTGAGCATTTAAAAATGCAACCGGGATAATGATCGAGGCAAACAGTAAAATTTTATGCATGTAATTCTTGAATTGAAAAAAAGGATAGGAAGAATGGTTATTAGTTGCTTAATCTGAAGCAAAAGACAGGTTAATAAATAAAATTAGCAGAAGATTTTTACACTTTATAAAAAGCTTGCTAAAATGCGGTAAACCCGTTTTATGTTGAAATTAAATCAAGTATTTTATATATGAGGTTCAATAAGATTCATTTTCATTGGGAAAATCTCCCTTTTTTACATCATCAATATAACGTTCAACGGCTCCATTAATTTGTTCGTCCAGGTTAAGGTATTTGCGAAGAAAGCGGGGCTTGAACTCAGTATTTATACCTAACATATCGTGCATTACCAGCACCTGTCCGCTGCAATATTGCCCCGCACCAATCCCAATAGTGGGGATACTGATGCTTTCCGTTACTTCTTTGGCCAGCAAGGCAGGAATTTTCTCAAGCACGATAGCAAAACAGCCTGCTTCTTCCAAAGCTTTTGCATCGCTTTTTAATTTCAGTGCTTCTTCCTCTTCCTTAGCCCTTACACTGTAAGTTCCAAACTTATAAATACTCTGCGGAGTAAGGCCTAAATGACCCATAACAGGTATGCCGGCAGAAACAATGCGGCGAATACTTTCAGCTACTTCTTCACCGCCCTCCAGTTTGATACTGTGTCCGCCGGTTTCTTTCATTATCCGAATGGCAGATGCAAGGGCTATATCGCTATTGCTTTGGTAGTAACCAAATGGCAGATCTACTACAACTAGGCAGCGGTTGATGCCACGTACTACGCATTGTGCATGATAGATCATTTGGTCCAGCGTAATAGGAATGGTACTGTCGTGGCCAGCCATAACATTCGATGCACTGTCACCTACTAATATAACATCAATGCCTGCCTGGTCAAATAAGCGGGCGAATGAATAATCGTACGCGGTTAGCATGGCTATTTTACGGTCAAGCGCTTTCATGCGCTGCAGAATATTGGTAGTAATCTTTTTTACTTCTGGCGTAGTTGACATGTTGCTTTTTTAACGGAAACAAATATAGTGACCTGAATCAACCAGCAGTTATAAGTACGGAAAAAGCAGTTAGTAATTTTAATGATGGTTAATTTGATACAAGCAAATGGTACCTGATGTTAGGATTTTATGCTTTCAGTTCTTCCCATAAATGCTGTATTAGCCCATCGGCAAGCCCTATTTTAGGAACAAAAATTTCTTCGGCTTCTGCCCAGCGCATGGCATTTATATAAATCTGCAAAGCAGGTACAATTACATCGGCCCTGTCTTCCCGTAATTTATATTTATTAATACGGTCATCCAACGATACACTGTTTAACTCTTTATAATAATCTCTCAGCAGTTCCAACGGTAAGGGCTTACCGTCCTTTTTCTTACTTAAACTAAATATTTTATTGATATTGCCGCCGCTGCCTATAGCCACAATATCTGAAATATTCTTTGTGTATTTTTTGATGTAATCTTTCATCACATCCCATTCGGTTTCCGAAATCATGTTTTTAAGCAAACGGATGGTTCCAATATTAAAAGATTGCTTAAACGATAGTTTGCCTTTAGAAAACATAGTTAGTTCCGTGCTGCCACCACCTACATCAATATACATGTAGCTGCCGGTTTGATCCATGGTTTCGGCAATATGGCTTTCCTGGATAAATGCGGCTTCTTCACCACCACTAATCACCGTGATATCAATACCTGTTTCCATTTTTATCTTTCGCAATACGTCAGTAGAGTTGCGGGCGTCCCTCATTGCACTGGTGGCGCAAGCTTTTAAATGTTCTACCTGGTAAGCATTCATCAGGTGTTTGTAAGCCTTCATGGTTTGCAGCACCATCCCCATTTTTTCTTTTGAGATTTCTCCTTTTTCAAACACATCAAACCCAAGCCGTAATGGTACACGAATTAGGTTAATCTTATTGAATTGTGGCTTACCATCATTGCCAGGCGTTACATCGGTTATTAAAAGCCGTGCAGCATTACTTCCTATATCTATTGCAGCCAAACGCATGAAACAAATAAAAACAATTTGAAGGTATGGCTGGCATAAACAATAAATTATTTGCCAGCCGGGTGCAAAATAATCCCGCTTAAATTTGTGCTCGATTTTAAATTGCCGGTTGTAATTGTTCTGAAGTGAAACCGGGAACTACCCTATTTTTTAAAAAACCATTCATGTTTAAACGCAACACATCAATTGTTGAAATTTCTATATTGCAATGTATACCGGCATCCCGCAAAACCAGTGTTTTGAAATTATTGGCATTTGTTTTACTGGTTTCCTGCCGAGCAGCCGATTCGGAAAATAATCCCAGGGTGTCAGTAATCCGTGATACATCAGTTAACGCTACGAATGCTTTTCTCGATGTGTTCCTGGATAGTGTGCAGGTATCAGATTTTCTTGCCAATGCAAAACTTCCGGAAAGTGACAGTGCCGAAATAGCAGACTTCTACAAAAGCCGCAATTATCAATTTGCCTGGTTTGATAAGGCCGGGCTTACAGATCAGGCTACCGGCTTTGTTAGCCTTTACCGCAATTACAGGAATACTACTAACGATGCTGGCTTGGAAAGTAGCAAGCTCGATACAACTATTGATAAAATAATGGATGATAGTTTATACCTGGCAGCCAATAATAAAGAAAGGATTGATATAGAACTTGGGTTGACCAGGCAGTTTTTTGTGTATTCGGAAAAGGCATACAGTGGTAACGCATCTTTAAATCCGCAGGATCTTGGCTGGTTCATTCCTAAAAAGAAAATTAATATCCGTTCTTTTCTCGATAGTGTAACCACTAACAAAAGTGGAAAGATCAGCGACTTTGAGCCCGTGCATCCCATGTTTACACCCTTGCACGATTATCTTGAAAAATACACGGCAATTGAAAAAAACAATGATTGGCAGGTAATTGATTTTAAGAAAAATAGTTACAGCGAACGAGATGTGGCCCCCGAAATTGCGCTTGTAAAAAAACGCCTGCAGTTAGTGGATGATTTGGCCGCAACTGATACCGGAAGCATCTTTACCGCAGCGACCGTTCAGGGTGTAAAGAATTTTCAGCACCGTTACGGTTTTAAGGAAGATGGCGTAATAAATAAAAAACTGATGGCCGAAATGAACAGGCCGGTATCGGATCGCATTAAGCAATTGATTGTAAATATTGAGCGGATCAGGTGGGTGCCCAAGCCTGGAAATGGGCGTTATATAGTGGCTAATATTCCTGCGTTTAAATTGTATGCTTTTGATAGCGGAAAGCTTCAGTTTAATATGAACGTGGTGGTTGGCAGCCAGGCGCATAATACGGTAGTTTTTAGCGATATGATGGAAACAGTTGTATTTGCACCTTACTGGAATGTGCCTT
>JBKJNG010000016.1:0-3410 GCA_046596065.1 Phnomibacter sp.
CCTGCCGATGCCGATGCTAATTATTGGTTAGGGCAGGTAGCCATCAGCCAACCAAATCACGACCTCGCACTTGCCAGGAATATTTACACAAAAGCATTGGTTAGTACCAATCTAAACCCGCTTATAGTGGTTGGTATGGGCCATGTAGAATTGATGGAAGGTAAAGCTGCTGAGAGCAAAGCCCGGTTTATTGCTGCACTGGCCGCAACCGATAATAAAAAAGGCGGCGATCCGAAAATATTGGTAGCGGTAGGAAGGGCGAATGCAGATGGCGACAGTAAAACAGGTGAAGCTGAGTTTGCAATTGAAAAGCTGAATACGGCCGCTAAACTTGATGTTAAAGATCCCGACATTTTTGTACTGGAAGGTATCAGCCATTTAAAACGTGGCCGGGAATATGGTGGCGATGCAAAAAAAGCTTTTGAAACTGCTTTGGAAAGAGATCCTAAATATGCAAAGGCCAAATATCGCATAGCCAGGATTTTCATGAGCCAGAATAGCAAGGAATTCTTTTTGCCAATGCTGGAAGAAGCAACCCAAATGGACCCAGCCTATGGACCGGCATGGCTGGCTTTATATGACTATTATTCCGAAAGAGATGTAAATAAAGCACGGGAATACATGGAAAAATACCTGGCGGTTTCGGATAAAGATTGCGAGACCGATTTCTTTTATGCCGATTACCTTTTGCGATCCGGCAAGCATGAGGAAGCATTGGCAAATGGAAAATTAATTGAAGCAAATTGCGGTGTTGATAATTTCCCTAAAGTGTACAAATTATATGCAATGGTTTACGAGCGTTCGGGTGATTCAGTACAGTCAAGAGATAATTTTTCGAAGTATATTTTAAAAGAAAAACCAGCGAAAATTGTTGCACTTGATTATAGTAATTATGCGGCTATTTTAGCCAGGTTTCCAAATAGCGATGCCGCAGTTGAAGAGAATATGAACAAAGCTTTTGCTCTTGATACATCCATTATTAGTAAAGTGCAATCGGCTAATGAAGTAGCTGCTATTTATGCAAAAGCAAATAATTTTTGCAGCGCATCAAAATGGTACAGCACAATAGCTGCTGTTAAACCAATTGTTAGCGCAGCAGATTTTTATTATTGGGGCGAAGCAGTTACCAAATGCATGAATGCCGCTACCGATACTGTTACAAGAAATATGTATTACCAAAAAGCCGATTCAATTTATGCGGAGTATGCCGCTAAATATCCCGAACAGGTTCAGCCATATTCAGTAAGGGCCAACGCTGCTAAATTGTATGATACTGATACCAGCAGGGGAACTGCCGTTACTGCAGTGGATGCATACACCAAATTTTTAATGCATGATACTTTAAAGAACAAAGAAAATATTATTCGCAACTATTATTATGTGATACCGTATTTCGCAAAAGTAAAAGCTTACGACAAAGCACTTGAAGCTACCAAAGCCATTCTTTCTTTAGAACCAACAAATGAATATGCGCTTCGCGTAAAAGAGATTTTGATGAAGGGCAATGGCGGATTAAAAGCCCGGAAGGAAAAAAATCGATGAGCATAAATTTTTAAAAAGACATTCGTGTATTTGGAGTTAAATGCACGAGTGTTTTTTGTTTCTAATTTTTTTGGGTAATATTTCCTGGCCTGATGTTGTGGTTGTTGCCGATTTTTACTATTTTGTTTTCCAAATAACAACAACATGAAAAAAACAGTGCTGATTGCGATGCTTTTTATGCCAGTTTTAATGCTGGTAAACCCCAGTAAAAGTAAAGCGCAAATGCTAGGTGCCGATAGTGTGAAGGCACAAATGCTGAACGACTGGGAGCGGGCGAAAACCTACACCATCGATTACCTGAATACCATGCCAACAGACAAGTATTCGTTGAAGGCTACGGACAGTGTGCGCAGCTTTGCCCAACAGATGTTGCACCTGGCACAGGGAAATTTGTTTTTAATGTCAACAGCAACCGATATTAAACCGCCGGCATGGGCACAGGCCGACCTTGAGCATAGCGCCGGTGCAGCCAGTAAAGATTCTGTAATGTATTACGTAACCACCAGTTACGATTATTGCAGTGATGCCGTTAAAAACACCGACTTAAGTAAATGGGGCGAAAAGAAAAAGATTTTTGGTATGGAAGCCACCAGGTGGGCGCTCATGATGAAAACTTTTGAACACCAAACACACCACCGTGGTCAAACAACTATTTACATAAGGTTAGCAGGTGTAAAGCCACCGCAGGAGCGATTGTTTTAATTTATAAACACCATTACCTAAAGAATAAAACCATGCCTAAACAGCATGGTTTTTTTGTACCTAGGCGGTTAATAATTACCTGATTTTTATTATGACGGCAACTATTATAACAACAATGCTGCATAAAGCAAGCCTAACTTGCCATAACAGTTACTAAAGTAACCATAACGGTAAGCATCTGATCAAAATCATTGTTTCATTAGAACGCACTTTCTAATTTGTATTTCATTTAAACAACTGTGTAATGAAACACTATCATATTGTATCCAGGATCGCGATTTATTTGCTTGCTATCGTTCTTATCACATTTGGAGTATTTCACTTTTTGTACCCAAGTGATCTTTTTGTGTATGTTCCGCTTTGGCTTGTCGGGGGTATTGTTTGGGCATATATCATAGGTGCAGCTTTCATACTCGTAGGAGTGTCATTTCTTACCAACCAGTATGTAAAGTTTACCAGTTATTTATTGGCGGCCTTGCTTATCTTTTTTATTCTTAGCATTCACCTGCCAAATTTTTTAAACGCAGGCGATAAAGAAATGCGGCAGTTTGCCCTTATCAATATTTTGAAAGATACTGCTATAACCGGCTTTGCACTTCATATTGCAGCAAGCGCTCATCACCAGCACTTTAATCTTGAGGGGGACGATTAACAGTACTAAGAAATCAGCAGTAAATAGGGTAGTGGTGATTGGCCACGCCCTATTTGCGTTTCAGCGGTAAAACCTTTTATACTGACTGTTTCTTCGAAAAACAACAACAATTGCACGCTTGCTCCGCAACAAAAATAATGGGCTTTCGGCAAGAGGATACGATTGTACAGTTATTCCGGCTGTTAAAGGTGATTGATGTTGACGTGGTGAGTAATTATTAACATGATACACGATTTGTGCCCGCTTCCGAAAAATTCGGAATCGGGCCTGGCGAAAAATAAATAAGACAAGAATTTCCAAATACTTGCATCTTCCGCTTTACAAAGCCACGCTGCGAGCTAACCCATGCCTATTAAATTTCCTTTTTCATTTTGACTTTTGCAAACTTTTTCCTGAAAAAAGCTGGTATCAAAACAAGTATTGTAACTCATCAATTACAACTCATTTGCAAGTGATTTTTTACACCAGGGCACTATTCATCTCACTTATTACAAAAGGCCGAACAATGACCATT
>JBKJNG010000226.1:0-2892 GCA_046596065.1 Phnomibacter sp.
ACCCAGCCGCAAATTATCGAAGACATCCACAAACAATACCTTGAAGCAGGTGCAGATATTATTGAGACCAACACTTTCAGCAGTACCGTAATTGCGCAGGCCGATTATGACATGCAGTCAATTGCTTACGAAATGAATGTTGCTTCTGCAAAATGCGCCCGTCGGGCCGCCGATGAATACACAGCTAAAAACCCATCTAAACCACGCTACGTGGCAGGTGCTATTGGCCCGCTGAATAAAACACTTAGCCTTAGCCCCGATGTAAATAATCCCGGTTATCGTGCAGTTACTTTCGATGAAGTTGCAACAGCCTACTACGACCAGATAAAAGCACTAACTGAAGGCGGTGTTGATCTTTTATTGATTGAAACCATCTTTGACACACTGAATGCAAAAGCCGCTATTTACGCCGCTAAAAAATATTTCAGAGATACAAACACACCGACACTACCCATCATGATTAGTGGCACCATAACCGATGCCAGCGGAAGAACATTAAGCGGCCAAACACTGGAAGCATTTTATGTAAGTGTAATGCATGCCAACCCTTTAAGTATTGGCCTTAATTGTGCGCTTGGGGCACAGGAAATGCGTAGTCATATTGAAGAATTAAGCGAAATAGCAACCTGCTACACATCGGCTTATCCCAATGCAGGTTTACCAAATGCGATGGGCGAATATGATGAACAACCACATGAGACCGCACATTTTATTGAAGAATGGGCCAAAGAAGGTTTTGTAAATATTGTTGGTGGTTGCTGCGGTACAACGCCCGATCATATCAGGCATATTGCTGAAAATGTAAAAGACATATCACCAAGAATTATTCCTGTATTGGAAGAAGCGTTTTAAGTAATTTTTTGGTGACAGGCATACTTGCCAATCATCATTGCCGGCATTTGAAAAACAGCACCCGCCGGGCATAAAATAATAAGATGAATACTATTAAACCATACCTGCGTTTATCGGGCCTTGAACCGCTGATTGTGAGGCCTGAAATGAACTTTGTAAACATTGGCGAACGCACGAATGTTACTGGTAGTAAAAAGTTTGCGAGATTAATACGGGAAGGTAGTTACGAAGCTGCGTTAAGCGTAGCACGTCAGCAAGTAGAAAGCGGCGCACAAGTGCTGGATGTAAACATGGACGATGCATTGCTTGATGGCAAACAGGCAATGGTAACATTCCTTAATTTATTGCAGGCCGAACCCGATATTGCCCGAATCCCAATCATGATTGATTCATCAAAATTTGAGATCATTGAAGCGGGGCTAAAATGTGTTCAGGGCCGTTGCATTGTTAACTCAATTTCCATGAAGGAAGGCGAGGGGAAATTTATAGAGCAGGCCTTTATTTGTAAAAGCTTTGGCGCCGCTGTTATCGTAATGGCGTTTGATGAAATTGGACAAGCTGATACAAAAAAAAGAAAGGTTGAAATATGCCATCGTGCCTATAAAATATTAACCGAACAGGTCGGTTACGATCCGCAGGATATCATTTTTGATCCAAACATTTTTGCCGTTGCAACTGGTATAGAAGAACATAATAATTATGCCGTTGATTTTATAGAAGCTACACATGAAATAAAACAACTAATGCCGCTCACAAAAGTGAGTGGTGGTGTATCAAACGTATCGTTTTCGTTTCGTGGTAACGATCATGTAAGAGAAGCAATTCACAGCGTGTTTTTATATTATGCTATTAATGCTGGGATGGATATGGGCATTGTAAATGCGGGCCAGTTAGTAGTTTACGACGAAATAGAGCCTACACTTCGCCAGCTTTGTGAAGATGTTTTACTAAATAAAAATAATGATGACAATGGGGCAACTGAAAAACTGATTGTTTTTGCTGAAAAAGTAAAAGCAAAAGGTAAAGTAGAGGTAAAAGATGAAGCATGGCGTAACAATGCTATTGAAGAAAGATTAAAGCATGCATTGGTAAATGGAATAACAGAATATATTGATGCCGATACCGAAGAAGCACGTGTAAAATATGCCAGGCCATTAGATGTAATTGAAGGTCCGTTGATGGATGGCATGAACGTGGTGGGCGATTTATTTGGTGCAGGTAAAATGTTTTTACCGCAGGTTGTAAAGAGTGCACGTGTAATGAAAAAAAGCGTGGCCATTCTTACGCCTTACATTGAGCAGGAAAAAGAAGATCGTAAGAAAGCGCATGAAGCTGCAGGCACAGAAAACACCGAGGCTGCAGGCGCGGCAAAAATATTATTGGCCACGGTTAAAGGTGATGTTCACGATATTGGAAAAAATATTGTTGGTGTTGTACTGGGTTGTAATGGTTACGATGTTATTGACCTTGGAGTAATGGTTTCAACAGATAAAATTTTGGAAACTGCGCAAAGAGAAAAAGTTGACATCATTGGTTTAAGCGGCTTGATTACGCCTTCGTTGGATGAAATGGTACACGTGGCAAAAGAGATGAAACGCCGCGGCATGAAACAGCCATTATTAATTGGCGGCGCTACTACAAGTCGAATGCACACTGCTGTAAAAATTGCGCCGGAATACCAGGATGGTGTAGTACATGTATTAGATGCAAGCCGGAGTGTAACTGTTGCAGGAAATCTTTTAAATGCCGATTCAAAACCTGTATTTCTTTCTTCGTTGCAAACCGAATACAATAAGCTTCGTGAAAATTTTGCGAATAAAAAATCAATGAAAGATTTTTTACCATTGGCAGAAGCGCAAAAAAATAAAGTTACTATTGATTGGAATGGCTATACGCCTGTTACTCCAAACATTTTTGGCATTAAAACATTTACTGATCTTGATTTAAATGAGTTGCGTCCTTTCATTGACTGGAAACCCTTCTTCATTGCATGGGAAATGCATGGCAATTTTCCTGATATTTTAACTGATAACGTAGTTG
>JBKJNG010000286.1:0-4985 GCA_046596065.1 Phnomibacter sp.
GGGAGCTCCACGGAAAATTTCCGCAAATACTTACTGACAGTGTTGTGGGTACGCAAGCAACAGAATTATTCAATGATGCAAAAGCATTGCTGAAAAAAATAGTAGATGAAAAATGGCTTACTGCAAAAGGTGCTATAGGTTTTTGGGAAGCCGCAACTATTGCACCTGATACCATTGCGGTAAAAGACAAAGAAAAAATATTTCATCTTGAATCGTTAAGACAGCAGAGCAAAAAAGCACCGGGTCAACCAAATTTTTCACTGGCTGATTTTATTGCACCGGCAAGTAAAAATATCACTGACTATATTGGTGCATTTGCTGTAACAATTCACGGCATCGAGCAACATATAAAAGCATTTGAAGCGGCGTTTGATGATTATAACAAGATCATGCTGCAGGCTTTGGCAGATAGGTTTGCAGAAGCTTTTGCCGAATATTTACATGCAAAAACACGTAAAGATTATTGGGGATATGTAAAAGAAGAACAGCTTAGCAATGAAGATCTGATTAAAGAAAAATACATGGGCATACGGCCTGCGCCTGGTTACCCGGCGTGCCCCGATCATACAGAAAAATATAAATTATTTGAGTTATTAAATGCCACAGAAAACACTGGCATTATTTTAACCGAATCGTTAGCTATGTATCCTGCATCATCTGTATGTGGCTGGTATTTCAGTCACCCGCAAAGCCAGTATTTTGGGGTTGGAAAAATACAACGCGATCAGCTGGAAGATTATGCAAAAAGAAAAGACATGTCACTATTAGACGCTGAAAGATGGTTAAGACCTGCGCTTGATTAATTTATTTGATAACTGAAATAACATAGCGCTATTTGCTGCTTTCAGTTTTAAAAAAAAACACCTGCTTTGTTACATGCAGATGTCTTTTTTATGACTGTTACGAATTATTTATTTTGAACTCATATCTTCTCTGTACATGAGCAACTCTGACCATTGCTTGTTTATTGCGGCCCTGTACTTATCTCTCCACTTTTCAAAACTACCATCTCCATTAGTTTTTGTAAACCTGTCTTTAAAGGTATCGGGCCTGAAATGAATATCTTTTTCTTTAAGGCCTTGCTTATACCTGGTAACAACTGCAAACTGTGGGGCACCCGAAGAGTTTGAATTGTATACAGCTACCGATTCATTACCAACCACCCATGTCTTTTTCATTTGAGCAAGCATATCTTCCATATCGCCTAAATAACCGGGATTTTGATACAGGTGACTTATGTTAATCCATTTACTGTAATCTGTCATCGCCACATTACTAAGTTCTTCCCTAAACTCCATGTAATATGATTGTCCCTCTTGTGCTAGTAATCCTGCCACGTTTTTATTCCAGTCGTTGGTATGTTCTGCGCCCAGGTCGCCACGGTTACCAAAATCTTCCCAGCTATTAGGCCCTTCAACAATCATATAGCCACCAAAATCAGGGCCGCTTTGAATTTCGTAAACACGCCATTTCCAAAGGCCTGAATGATACTTTTGCGCATGTGCTCCCAGGGCTTTTTCAAATTCACCAACTTTATCAACTTTTGGAAAAATGCGTTGCAACGAAACAACATTCTTCGTTTGTGCCATTCCTAAAAAAGGAATAAGCAAAAAGGCTAAAATAATTTTTTTCATACTGCTGCTTTTAAAGTAAAAAAATAAACTACTGGTAAATAAGCATAGCATAAGGATGATCTAAACATACATTAATTTAACCCGAATTCGGCATTAAATTGAATATGATTTTAATGTAACGTTGTTTCAATGTTTTATGAATCCAGACTTGCATAAGAGATTTCAAAGTAAAATTTTGAAATGCGCAAAATGAGCCGCAGCCCCCGCTCTACGGAAAAAATTGTTGTAACCAGGTAATCTTACAAATAAAAAATCCGGATGATAAATCCGGATTTTTTATTTGATATACATGGCTGGCTTTAAAGTTCACAAACTTTTTTACCTTATCAATGTTACTATGCCCTTAAAAGTAAAGGGTTCTCCTTTTTCGCAAACAGCTTCCATTACATATACATATCCTCCGCTGGCCATTGGCACCCCATTACAGGAGCCATCCCAATTGCTGTTGCGGTCAAAAGAACTTAATTCCTTTCTTTCGAAAACAACTTTACCCCAGCGATCAAAAATTGCCAGCCGCTTAATTGTTATGCCACTTCCATGCACTACGAACCTATCATTCAGGTTATCGCCGTTAGGCGTAAAGGCGGAAGGAATATGAATCAGGTTTGAACCGCATAGCATTTCCAGCCGAACGGTATCTTTTGCAGTACATCCAATAGCATTTGTAGCCGTCAAAACATATTCTATATTGGTTTCTGGTTTCGAAACTGTGGTGGCACAATTTGTACATGACAGGTATTTTGATGGTTCCCAGCTCCATTTCACCACATCCGGACTTGAGATACTAGCCAATGTCGTTTCAAAACCGGCAATTACTTTTTGATCGGTCCCTGCATTAACGGCAGGTATATTTCCGACGGTTAATGTTATTTCAGCGGAGTCGGTAAAACAATTATACGCATCATATCCTACCACCTGGTAAACGGCTGATTCAGAAGGAATGATATACGGGTTTTCTGCTGTGGAATTTAAACCTTCACCCAGCCAAAAGTACGATGCAGCCCCAGAAGCGTAGAATTGAATACCGGAACCTATGCAGGTAAACAAAGGATTTTTAACGGTCATTTTAAATGGTGATACCACATCCATCTTTATAGAGTCTATTGCTTTGCAACCGACAGAATCGGTAATAGTAGCAGTATAAAATACTGTTGCAACCGGTTTTATGATGGCTGAATAGCCGGCATTATAGGTAGAAGCTACAGCCGGCGACCATTGAATACTTGAACCGCCTGAAGCGGAAATATTAATTAATGCTGTATCGCCCTGGCATACATATGGTTTTGAAGCTGCTAATGCTAGAACAGGTGGAACAAAAACATCAAGCGAATAATAGGCAGTATCACTGCAAAATTCATTGTTGACAATTAAGGAAATCGCCAGGTTGCCTGCAGCCGGATAAACAATAGGCACTGGAACCTGCTGGCTTGAAAATGTGTTATTCGCAAGTTGCCAGCGCCATTCAATATAACCTGTATCCGGGATTGCGGTACCCCTAAACCGGATACTATCGCCCCTGCAGGCGATGGCTTCCCCTTTAATTCCTGCAATTACTCCCTGTTTTATATCTACCTGTTCTAGAACATCCACCCGGCAGCCATACTCCGAAGTCACCTTTAAATGCACATCATGTATCCCTTTTTCATTAAAATTCCATGCAGCGTTTTTTGTATAAAAAACCTGGTTTTGATGCATATCCGAAGTCCAGAGGTATTGCAGTGGCGTTTGAACATTCGTTAATGAAAAACTATTAACTACAGGAGTAAATGTAACCTGTGCCGAATCGCAAATGAGCCTGTTTGGCGAAACTCCAACACTTAATGATAAGGAATCGATGATGATTTTATTATTTAACTGCGAGGTTGCATTACAACCTATGGAGTCCGTAAGAATTAAGGCAGGGGTATAAACACCGGGGAACTTATAAAGGTAAGTGGCAAAAGTATCTGTGGTAGCACTAATGGTTCCATCACCAAAATCCCATTTAAAGCTGACTGCATTAATGGGTTGCGCCGTTAATTTAACCTGTAGGGCACTACATGCAAAAAGAGTGTCTGCCGTTATTATAGCATATGGACCTTTTACTTCAATCAGCTGGCTGGAACTGTCCTTGCGGCCAGTACTATCATAACTGTAATGAACAATTTTATAAATGCCGGCCTCCGTGTATACATGCGTAACATTTTTTTGATTGCCCGCTTCACCACCATCACCGAAAGTCCAGCTGACACGGGCCGCATTTAATGAATTACTTTGTAGTGCTACAATAACAGGTGGGCAATTATTGCTATTAGTATAGGTGATTTCATAAGAAAATATACTTTGAACCCTTTTAACATGTATAATCTTTTGAATAGTATCATTACAGCCAGATAGCAGGTTTTTTGTTGTAAGCTTTACCTTATAATCTCCTTCTGTACCGTAGTAAAAATAGGTGTCATTGTCGGTTGAAACAGAGCCGTCATGAAACCTCCATTTGAGTTCACTGTTGTCAAAAAAGGTGGATGTGTTTGAAAAATTGACAGTGGTATTTACAAAGACATCATAAGCCGAAGCTTCGAAATCAGCAGCAGGTCCGGTAAGGTTGATCATATGCGCACTATCGGCAGGCGTGCGTATGGTGCAGCCGTTGCCATCCGTTACCTGTAATCCCAACTGGTAAATTCCTGGCTGGGAATATTGATGGGTAACTGTATTGCCGTTATTTGCCACCTTGACTGTACTGTCGCCAAACATCCATTCCCATTTAACAATTGGTGAACCCGGTGCGGCAGACGATAAATTTTTCAAGACCAGGGGTTCATTAAAACACGTAAAAGTATTAAACGAAAACCCTGCTTTGGGGCCTGATATTTTTAGTTTTATAAAATTGCTTGTATCCTCACAACCAAAATAATTAGAAGTAGTAATAATCCTTAGGTCCTGTTTTCCTGTTTCGAGTCCGGATATAGCTCCTGTAAACATTGTAGACCAACTGCCAGTATTAATGACAGCATTGCTGCTGGTAAGATCGCCAAACTGTAGTTTTGAGATCAGGTATGGCTGCGAGCTGTTAGTTGTTGGATTTACTTCAAAATTTGAAAGAGATATTACCGGCGAATCGCTGGTACAAACCTGGGTGACCGCAGACGTAAGTAATGGTTTTTGCTTTAGCAATACATTTACGTATAACGAATCAGCTACCGTACAGGCACCGTTAGTAGTAGTCAATTTTACCTTATAGGTTCCGGTGTTAGCGTACGTATGAGAAAGGGCCGGTATAAAACTGCCATAGTTAAGCGACTTTCCATCGCCAAATTCCCAGGCCCAGCTTTTAGATTGCCGGGTAGTATCTTTAAAACTGACCAGGCC
>JBKJNG010000450.1:0-6036 GCA_046596065.1 Phnomibacter sp.
ATTTCCTGTTATTTTTGTTGGTATGGATGTAAAGATTGAAAGCAGTTGGAAGATAGCGCTGCAAGCGGAATTCTCAAAATCATATTTTCAGCAGGTTGCGCTGCATTTACGTACGGAAAAAGAAACCAGCAAAATAATCTATCCCCCGGGCCCTTTTATATTTAATGCTTTTGAAAAATGTCCCTTCTCAAACGTGAAAGTGGTATTAATTGGGCAAGATCCTTACCACGGTGCAGGCCAGGCAATGGGCCTTTCATTTTCAGTACCAACAGGTATAAAACCACCACCCTCGCTGGTGAATATTTATAAAGAATTAAAGCAGGACATTGGAATGGAAATACCGGCGCACGGCGACCTCACCCATTGGGCCGAACAGGGTGTACTTTTATTAAACGCGGCATTAACCGTAAGGGCAAACGAACCAAATAGTCATGCCCTCATTGGCTGGCACAACTTCACCAACGAGGTAATCCGTCATATATCAACCGAAAAAAAAGGCATCGTATTTTTGCTGTGGGGTAAGTTTGCGCAGGAAAAACAAATGCTGATTGATGAAACAAAGCATTATGTATTAAAGGCCGCACACCCCTCACCTTTTAGTGCTAACAACGGTTTTTTTGGTTGCAAACATTTTAGCAGAACCAACGATCTGCTTATGAAACAAGGCTTGCAGCCTATTGACTGGAGCCTGTAAAAAGATTTCCCTTAAATTTTCATCCACCTTTCACAGCATGGCAATTGCTGTAAACTGATTTAAGCATGCAAGAAATTACTTCGTCCGAAAAGCAAGAACCTACGCCAACGATAAGCAAATTAATCCTGGGTCGCTTTTTAGCCTTTTGGGCGTTAATCATTTTTGTTGCCACCTTGTTCATTATTGTGATTCCTATTTTGCTAACGTTTTTAATACCCGAACCGGGGGGAGTAAAAACCTTTAAAGCAATAAGTAAGGTATGGATGACCGTTTTTTTATACGGCATCGGTTGCTCAATTAAAGTGGTTGGCAAAAAAAACTACGATCCATCAAAAAATTACGTAGTTACCAGCAATCACAGTTCGTTAATGGACGTGCCTTTACTAACACCGTTTTTCCCTGGCCCTAATAAAACCATTGCTAAAAAATCGTTTTCGAAAGTCCCATTGTTTGGCTGGGTGTACTCAAGGGGTTCAGTTTTGGTGGACCGCACCAGCGACAGAAGCCGTAAAAAAAGTTACGATGATATGAAACATGTTTTACTGAAAGAAAATTTAAACATGGCCCTGTACCCTGAAGGAACCCGCAACCGAACTGGCTTGCCTTTAAAATCTTTTTACGACGGTGCTTTTAAGCTGGCGGCAGATTCTCAGAAAGATATCATACCGGTAGTTATGTACAATACTGCCAAAGCATTGCCTCCTTCCCTTTCATTTTTTGTATGGCCTTGCCCACTCGAAATGCATTTGTTGCCACCCGTTTCAGTTTCTGGCAAAACAGGTGCTGAATTAAAAGAAATTGTTTTTATACAAATGTGGGAATACATTGAAGCGGGAAAAAGATGAAAGGCGGGAAGGTTGAAAGTTGAAACGGGATATGGTTGGTAGTGATTTTTACCTATCAACCTAAAAAACATTTACTGGTAAAAACTCTTTGTACGATTGATCTTTAGATCACGGAGTATGCCCGATTTAGGGCTTATAGAAATATTAAACGAGCGGTAGTAACCAACTGGGGTAATATTGATGGCCATTTGCCAGCAATGCATTTCGCGGCTTACAAACATGGTTACACTCTGCAATTTCCATGTATTAAAATCGTAATACATATTGCCGCCCATTTTCCATTTGGGTGAAAAATTAAAATCACCACTTAGGTTAAGGCTCGAATAAATAAGGGTTTTAAATCCGCTGTAATCGGGTTTTAACTGCCTGGAAAAACTAAGTGAATAGGATACATTTACCGACCATGGAATATTAAAATCGGCGAATTCCGCAGGGTTATTCCGTATATAATCCAACTCCCGCTGTTGTTCTTCGGGGGTTGTAAAATCCTCTTCTTCTTTCGTCTTTCCATCTTTTTTATCTTCCTCCTTCTTTTTGCTTTGAAAACTGGTGCCAAAAGAAAGACTGCCCTGTGTTATACGGCCAATGGAAAATTTATCGCCACCCTGCCACATATATTTATCTACCCTTTGACCTGTTTTTGGGTCCACCTGGTAAGGATCCAGCGTAGTAGAGCCTGTAATGTTCATTTTTTCAAACAAAGTGGTACTGATTATAATGCTGATGGGAGATAATTTAAAACTATCGGCTATAAGGTTATAAGCCGAATTCAGTGCGAAGTTATCGATCAGTTTTATCTTTCTGGTAGCCCCGGCCGTTGTGTCCTTTTTGTCCCGAACCTTCATTTCAAGGTTATTTTGCAGGCCAAAGTTCAGGCCACCGAAACGCCCTTCAGAAAATGGCCCCAGGAGACTTCCATCAAAATAGCTAAAACGGTATTTGCGACCAAGGCTATCTACCTGGGTATCGTAATAATATTTACTTGCCATATCAGGCTTATAGCTAAAGCCCATAGTGGGCCTTATCACATGGCGTATTGCCTGTACATTTTTTCCTTTCTTAAAATTTAGTGTTCCAAATATTGCTGTAGACGCACTTAGGCTAAACGACATTTCACGTGCCGTATAAAAGCCTCTATGTATGAGGGTATCTACCGTCTTATCTTTTTCGTTCCAGTACCTCACAACTTTCTGACCATACCAGCGCTCCTGGTAACTAATGCCGGGCGAAACCTGTATTGCGCCCAATGATGGCAGGCTTAATGTTATAGGAATATTATGTTGGGCAGCCCATTGCATGGTATCTATTATTTCACCTATGTTGTATTTTATACGATAAGGACTGCCAATGGCGGAATCAACATCAAAGAAAGAAAACTGGTTTTGCACCTGTCCGTTGTAACCAACACCAAGTTTTTCATACCATTTAGGCGTACCTACCTGCTCTTCTTTTTGAAAAGGATAAATAGTATTGATCGTATAAGTAATGGTTGGCAGACTGATATTATATTGACCGGTTTGGTTGTTTTGCGAGTGATTGGCGGTCACACTCAGGTTCGTTTTACCATCAAGAGATGATTTGGAATATTGAATGGAAGAATTTATTTGGTTGGTAAAATTGAGCAGCGAGTTATTTGCCACAAGCTTGTTGTATTGTGTGCTACCAAAATTTACGTTGGCTGAAAAAGTAGTTCCCGGCCTTGCCTTGCTATCCATGGTATGGCTCCACCCAACGTTAAAAGTTTTTGTATTTACAAAATCGGGATCGCCTTTAAAGTTTATGCGGGTATTTTGAAAGTTGAGCCGCATTGCGCCATTGTATTTATACCGTTTTCGGTAAGTTGGAGCAACGCTGAGATTGTATCCCCCGTAGCTATATACATCGGCCTTAAAAACCGCATCAAAATGTTCGCCAAATACCTTGTAATAACCAAGACCGGTTAAACCCAAACCAAAATTTTGTGTAGTAGAAAAAGTGGGGGCAATAAAACCAGAATGTCTGCCCTGGCTTAATGGGAAAATACCAAATGGTAACCCTATGGGTAATGGCACGCCTTCAAACTCAGGATAAACAAGTCCGCTGTAAGCCCACTTATTATTTACCAGTTTAATTTTCTGTGCCCTGAAGGCAAAATGCGGGGTATCAAGGTTACAGGTTGTAAATCTTCCGCCCGAAGCATAATATTCATTTGTAGTAAATTTTTTAATGCGCTCGGCATGCACAAACATTTCTCCCTGCTTGGTATAGGTACTTTTCGACAAGCCTTTTTGGGTTTTCATGTTGTAGAACAATGAATCGAATTCCGATTCCATATCGCCATCAATCAACTTAGGCCGGTTCAGCACTTTGCCGGTACTATCTTTTGTAAAATAGGCTTTGGCGGTATTATTGGCATTATCCAGTTCAATTATTCCGGCACTCAGGTCCAGCGTTTGATATTTTGTATTTGCAGAACCATACAACAGAAACTTCTTTTCAGGTATCATCAGCACCCCGCTATCCGATGCCTCGTATCTAACAGGTGCATCGAGGCTGTCCGCAGAAACAGGGAGATCTAATGTATCAATAACAATAATCAGCGAGTCCTTTATTTGAAGACTATCTGAAAGATGACTAACTGGCACTTTGTTTGCGGATGTATCGTTCGGGGCCCTTCTCACCGTATCGCGGGGTGAAGAGTTTGTTAAAGCCGGCTTAATTGGGGGCTTTTTATTAACCTGAGCACCCAAATTTGGCGTTATAAACAAAAGTGGAAAAAAGCACAAAGAAACAAGGAGTTCAATTGCTTTATTTTCACGCCGGTTAGTTTTCATAAGTAGAGAAGCAACGAAAGTAGTGTTTATGAAAAAGCAGCCTGTGAAGATTTGTATAAAGTGTAATACCGTATTCAATGACTAAACAATTATTTTTTCTTTTTATATTTTTTGCGGCGGTTTTCAGCGCAGCTGCCGATGATAAAAACGCACCGCAGAAACCTCCATTAAAAACAATAATAATAGATCCCGGCCATGGCGGACTGGATGGTGGTGCCCGTGGAGCCGTTACCCGTGAAGCTGTTGTCGCTTTAAAAATAGGCTTAAAGCTCCGCGACCTGATGAAGGCGGAAATACCAGATGTAAATGTTTTAATGACAAGAGAACGGGATGAATTACCTGGCGGCCTGGGTAACAAAAACGCTGCATTACGGTGGCGTGCTGAATTGGCCAACCAAAATAATGGCGATCTTTTTGTTTCCATACACCTGAATGCTTCACCTGCCAACCAACGTTATGGCAAGCGGGCAGTTGGCACCAGGCAGGAGACTTATTATGTATATAGCGGCAAAGGCAAAAAGAAAAAGAAAACCGCTAAAACACGCACGGTTACTATTTACGAGCGTTATAAAATGCCAGCAACTGTAAAGGGCACTCAAACATATATTCTTGCAAGAGACTGGTACGAACAGAAGGTTAGAAATGCTGCGCAGAAAAAAGAAGTAATTGAAACGAGTGTAGAAACTGATTCGCTTGGACAGGATCTTTTTACAACAGACCCCATACAGGCCAGGATAATGGCGCAGCAATATGCAAAATACTTTTTCCAGAAAAGCCTGACGTTAGCCTCTTACTGCGAAGAAGAATTTTCTCAGTCAGGCCGTTACAGCTGGGGCGTTCAGCAACGTGACTGGGACGGCATTTGGGTTCTGCAGGCTACACAAATGCCTAGTATTTTGGTTGAAACTGGTTTTGTAGACAATGCGGAGGAAGAACAATATTTAAATAGCGAACAGGGAACGGAAGAAATAGCCAGAGGCATTCTAAACGCCATCAAGCGCTATAAAGAAATGATGGAAAACCCGGTTAAGACATCTATCAATACGGCAGCCGAGCCATCGGCAAGTAATAAGACCGTAGGACAATAAAACGAAAATCGATTTGATGGTGAATAAAAAACAGGCAGCCTAAACTGTCTGTTTTTTATTTACCTCGCCCAGCGCTTCTAAAAGTTTGTTTTTTCTTAATTCAATCACATTGGAATCTATAGGAGCCTGCTCTGAACTATTCTCTCTTTCCTCAAATAACTGAACACGGCTTTTTAAATCATTTGTTGTAACCCGGCTTAACAAAAAGTCCTTTACGGCCTTTCGTTCATTGATGTTGTGTTTTGTGGTTAAACTTATCGGTTGGGGCATAGTTGATTGGATATAAAACGAAAATGACTTTTTTTATTGAAGATATTAAGAGAATTTCTGCTCATTTTTTCCACAAGGTGTTGATTTGTAGTTAAACCAGTAAGTCCAAATGCTCCTTCATTTTTCATATACAAATTCAATCGTATTTACCAATACGATAAAAAATTCTGCTTAGATATTTATTAAACGTAAGGGGGATTTATTGCCTCATTTTCATGACATCTCCCTTATTAACCAACACTTTTAACAATTAGAAACGCTGTTTTGTGGTTGGCTTAAAGGTTTATACTTATTTTGCCTTATGGCATTCAAGATATCAAACGAAA
>JBKJNG010000532.1:0-5754 GCA_046596065.1 Phnomibacter sp.
TACAGGTAATTTGGGCGCTTGGCTTTTGTATGGTGATGATGTCTGGTATTATTTACGTCCCAGCAGAATTTATTTTAATTATCGGGCTGCTACTTTTATTTGGGCATAACCTGTTTGACAACATACATGCAACAGGCAACAGTTTTAAAGATTTTGTTTGGGCTGCATTGCACGAAAGAAAAAGATTCTACATTGGCGGTTATACGGTTGGTACGGCTTACCCAATTATTCCCTGGTTTTGCATAATGGTGCTGGGTTATTGCTTTGGCAGCTTGTATAAAAAAGGAATGGATGCCAGCCTTCGAAAAAAATATTTATTAAGTATTGGCAGTTCGGCTATAGCATTATTTCTATTGTTAAGAGCAATAAATAATTATGGCGATATGGAACCATGGTCGGTACAAAAATCTTTTATACTTACCGTTTGTTCTTTTTTAAATGTCACAAAATATCCGCCTTCGCTATTGTACGCCTTAATGACACTTGGGCCGTCAATTATTCTGCTGGCATTGCTGGAAAAGCCTTTAAATTCATTTGGAAAAATCATTATACCAATTGGTCGGGTGCCCCTCTTCTTTTATATCCTGCATTTATACCTTATACACTTGCTGGCAGTTATTGCCATTATATTAAGCGGCCGGCCATGGTCGGATATGATTACAACCGGTGGCCTGAATGGAAAGGATAGTCCATGGTTAATTGGCTATGGATTTCCGTTGGGCATTGTGTATATGGTTTGGCTATTGGTGGTATTCATACTTTATCCCCTTTGCAAATGGTACGATGCTTATAAAACGAAACATAAAGAAAAATGGTGGCTTAGCTATCTATAGGTTTGATCTTTCCTTCAATTAAAAATCCCCGAATCAATAAAATATTTTTCGTACTATTAAAATCCAATACAATGAAAAACAAATCAAGCGTTACCCAATTATTATTGTTGTGTATTACCACTGCCCTGCTTACTGCAGGTTGCGCTAACAAACAAAAGCCTGACCCTGTGGAAGCTAATATAAAAATGTATACGCATGTGTGGGACGAAATAATAAACAAGCGGAAATTGAACATGTTTAATGATTCCAATTTTACAACCAATGTTGTAATGCATGCGAGCCCATCGGACGTAGTTGGTATAGATAGCGCCAGGGCTTATTATAAAAACTATCTCACAGGTTTTTCGGATATTCAATTCACTATTAAAGATGTTTTCGGGCAAGGTGACAAGCTGGTTAAATATTGGAATTTCAAAGGCACGCATACAGGTGTTTTTTTCGGCATACCAGCTACAGGAAAAACAGTTAGTATCGATGGCACTACGCTTGTGCGAATGCAGGATGGTAAAATTGCAGAAGAAAGAGATTTTATAGATAACCTTGATTTCTATACACAGTTGGGATTAGCGCCCGCCATTAATAATTAGCCTTTTATTATTTTCAAAAAATCTACCTCATGATAGCTGCGGAAATAAGCTTGCCTGCGGGCACAAAAAACAATGCACTTCCTACACTAACCGACCATACTTTTTTAAGGTATTTTAGTTTTGCTATTCTCTATGTCGCGCAGGGTATTCCCGAGGGCATGACGTATTTTGGCATTCCGGCATGGATGGCAATGCATGGCAAAACTGCTGGTGAGATTGGAAGTTTTGCGGCAGTAGTTGGTATTCCCTGGAGCTTTAAAATATTGGTAGCGCCCTTAATGGATAGGTTTACTTTTTTATCTATGGGGCGCAGACGTCCATGGGTGATGGTAGGGCAACTTGGGTTGATTGTAAGTTTTATTACAATGGCATTTGTGCCAGACCCGTTGAATAATATACACCTGTTGATGGCTGCGGGATTTTGCATTAGTTTCTTCGGCGCTTTCCAGGATGTGGCAGTAGATGGCATGGCGATCGACGTTGTGCCTATTCACGAACAGGCACGTGCCAACGGATTAATGTGGGGTGCGAAAACAATCGGCATTTCTGTATCGCTTGTAACCGGCAATTGGATCATTAATCATTATGGCTTTTCTTATGCCATTTTATTCCTCTCTGTGGGTGTAGCGCTTATCATGTTAGTGCCACTGTTAATGCGGGAGCGGCCGGGCGAAAAGTTTTTGCCATGGACAAAAGGAGTCGCATCTGCCAGTGCCGCTAAAATGCAACTGGAAAGCTGGAAACAAATTTTTAAAAGCTTATTCAGTGTTTTCCTTTTACCCAGCAGTTTGCAATTAGCCGTCTCCTTCTTTTTTGTGCAAATGGCCTTTGGTTTAATGGATACATTGTTACCTGTTTTTACCATACAGGAAGTTGGCTGGACCGACCAGGAATATTCACATGTATTCTCTGTTACAAACATTATTGCTGGTTTTTTGGGCATGTTTGCAGGAGGTGCACTTGCGGATATTTTCGGCAAAAGAAAAATGATGTCCATCTATCTTGTCTGTATGATTTTATTAGTAATCGCCATGGCATTTTTAAAAATGTATTGGGCAAAAGCATTTTTGATTGAAGGCTTTATGGTGCTGTATTACACCTTGTATGTTTTTTTATGTGTAGGCGCATTTGCAACGGGTATGGAGCTTTGCTGGAAACGCGTTGCTGCTACGCAATTTACCTTATACATGGCTATTTCAAACCTTGGCAGGGCTACGGGTTCAGGTTTACTCGGACGGCTGCGTGCCGCTCTTCCATGGGAATATGTTATACTATCTTTTGCAGGCTTTGCCGTTGTAATGCTGGTACTAATTCAGTTTATTAAATTAAACAAACACCTTAAACATATTTCGTTGCTGGAAACAAACCATGTTGAAAAAGAAATAATGATTTAACCATGATCAAAATAATGGCTAAGATTTTTTACTATTGAATATTGTACTGCAAATTATTCAGTGTTTACTTAACTTGTAAGCTGGTAAAATTTTAAAGCTATTTCATGCATCATCCACGGCACGACATTTCACGTATACAGTTTCAGCTGGAAAGGTTCACTTTTTTCAGCGATGGTATTTTTGCCATTTGCATTACGTTACTGGTCATTGAAATCAAAGTACCCGACCGGGAGCAATTAAATATTTACACCGACGCAAGTTTGTGGCATTATCTCTCTCATAATTCGCTTAAATTTTTAGGGTTCTTAATCAGCTTCGGCATTATAGGCCATTACTGGTCGGTACATCATCGCATATTTGGTTATGCAAGCAATTATACCATTTCGCTGGTATGGTTAAATCTTGGGTTTTTATTGACGGTTGTACTACTTCCATTCAGTTCGGGTTTGCTGGGCGAGTACGGCTCCGATACGCACATGTTGCTTCCCTATGCCGTATATGTTGCCAACATGTGTTTTACAGGTTTTATGAATTGCTGGCTATGGCTGTATATCAGCAACCCTCGTCGCCATTTGCTTACGCATAAAATATCCGCTGTCAGGATAAAGCTTGGGTTATATAGAAGCCTGGTGATCCCCATTGTATTTTTGCTTGCATTGCTGGTTTCTTTTTTTCTTCCGGTGGTATCACGTTTTATACCTGCCCTTATTCCGTTTATTCTGCATTGGGGTATGAAAGGTCTTGAACGAAGTGCCGATATGAAAGACAAAGATGAACGACAGTTTACTGAGTTTTCGGGTGCAGAGCAGGATGCACTGTAATGGAGAAAAATTGCCGCAACATTTTTCGTTAATCATACCAGCCACGAAAATCTTTCCGAATTGCTGCATTCAACCGGAAGAAAAAATACCTCACACAATCAACATAACCTTGTAAAATTCTTCGCAACAGCAAAAGCGCTGGTGTGTTGCAATTGTAAAAAGAATGCTGCAACATTAGGGGGCTGTGCCGGGTAATTACTGCTATAAATGTTTTGTGTGTTGAATACATGCGTTTGAGCTGGTTGCTGATGGCAACTGCATTTCTAAAAAGGAATTGATAGAATTTTTCAACCATTTTTTATACTATCCTGATAGTTATCCGGACTACGGGGCGAAGCAACAGGTTTAGGATTGCCACTATGCTATGATATTATTAAAGCGCATGGTGCTGCCGCATTAGCTGTTCGGATAAAAGTGTAAACGAAGGAAGCAGAAGGCACTAAATTTATCATCATTATTCCAACGATTTAAAAACTTATATGAATAGTCAACAAGAACTGACGTTTCAGGAACGAATAACAGCACTGGAAAAAGAGCTGGCCGTAAAAAACAGTGAGCTTGACATTGAATCTTCATTGGAAAGCGTTAGAGCGGTGGCCATGGGAATGAAACAACCCGCAGATATGCTGGATGTATGCCGCATTATTTCAGGTCAGCTCCAATTACTGAGCATAAGAAACATTCGCAATATCCAAACGGCCATCTTCTATGAAACAAGTAGCATTTACCTGAATTACGAATATTTCTGTTGGCATGATAAAACAGTTATCACCCAAGTTGAATATGATCTTCAACCCGATATAAAAGCATTTGTACATCAAATGCAGCAAGATCCTGAAGCTTTTTTTTCTACCAGCTTTGAAGGTGCCAAACTGGAAGAATGGATAGCATATCAACAGAAAGCGAACCAGTTTGTTGATACGAAACTGAATGAGGCAAACGCGTTACACTACTATTTCTATTCTATTGGCCCCGGTGCATTAGGCATTTCTACCTACGCACCTTTGAATGACAGTGAGATCGGTTTATTCAAACGATTTCGCAATGTTTTTCAATTAGCCTACCGCCGGTTTGTTGATATTCAACAAGCCGAAGCACAGGTGAGAGAAGCGCAAATTGAACTTGCATTGGAACGAGTGCGTGCAAGAACAATGGCCATGCAGCATAGCGATGAATTACCGGAAACCGCTGCCGTTCTTTTTAGTGAGTTTAAGAAATTAGGTGAAGATGATTTAATACAAGCTACGATCGCTATATATCAGGAGGCAAAAGGAATAATGGAGTTCCATTCAACAAACTGGGCTGGCGGTGGTGAACAGGTAAGCCATCCATTTAACCTAAGCATGGAAGAACCAACGGTATTAAAACCGCTTTTCACTGCCTGGAAAGCGAACCAGAAATCGTGCGTTATTGATCTCACCGGCGAAGCGCTGGATGCATGGATAAATTACCGCAATAATAATACCGGCGTTATTGTGAGGCCAGAAGATACAGCTGGTCGCCGGGTAGTTAATGCTGCCTTTTTTTCCAAAGGGCATCTTACTATTGGTTCAATCAATTTATTATCACAGGAAACCATTAGCATATTAGAACGTTTTGCCAGCGTATTCGATGGTACCTATACCCGTTTTCTCGATCTGCAAAAAGCAGAAGCACAAGCAAGAGAAGCGCAGATTGAACTGGCATTGGAAAGGGTAAGGGCAAGCACAATGGCCATGCAAAAAAGTGAAGAACTTTCAGAGACTGCTTATGTACTTTTCCAGCAGTTTAAAGAACTCGGAGAAAACCCTCACCAGATAACAATTGGGATAATAAAGGAAGCGGAAGGTTTTGTAGAATTCCATATTACAGGGGGTGATGGAAGTGGAGCACAAATAAACCGTTTATTTAAAATTGATATTAATGAACCTGCATTAATTCAAAAACTTGTAAAGGGGTGGAAAGAAAATAAAAAATCATCTGTGGTAGAGCTTACAGGAAAAGACCTCACAGATTGGGTTGCACACAGGAATTTGGTAAGCGGTACAATTGATAACACAGATTATTCAAATGCACGGCGTTTTGTAGCTGCAGGTTTTTTTACAAAGGGACTTATTTCTATTTCTACTGTAGATCCGTT
>JBKJNG010000383.1:0-3427 GCA_046596065.1 Phnomibacter sp.
CGATGCTAACAGTTCGCCGGCATGCTCCATTAATGCAGCTGCAATTTTACCCGATAAATGCGCTTCCCTTCCCGCCTCATCGTTAAACGTATCGAAGATGCCAAAGGTGGACGGCCCAAGCTTTAAGGCATACCAACTGATGGTATCGCTTTCTGCTTCGGCCAATGGTAGAGCAGATTTTAAGAAATTTTCTACATCGGTTTCTTTGCCGGGTTTTGCTTCTACCCGTGCCAGCAAGGCTAACTTGACCATAGTAATTATTTAAAAAGATGATGAATGCAATAAGATACCAAATTTTAAAAAATTGGATTTCGCGTGCTCACTTATTATTGCCTTTTATCTTTTTAAATTTTTGAATGGTATTTACCAGGATATCGCCCACATAGATGCTGCCTTCATCGTCTACAGCAATATCATGATAACGGCATTTGGGGCCAGCGTACAAACCTGATCTTCCAAAACGATTTGATAGTTGCAGGGCTGAATCAAATTGTAAAATATCAGAACCTTTAATGATCATTTCTCCTATGGTCAAATAATCGATAGCGAACAATTGGTTGTCTTTTTTGTCAACTGCTAAAGAATATAATTGCACGGCTTCGGTGTTTTTCCATTCTTTTAAAAACGTGCCGTTTGAATCAAATTCCCCGATGCGGTTATTGTCCCGGTCAGCCACGTAAACATTTCCTGCTGCATCCAAATCAATGCCATGCGGTGTATGAAATTCACCAGGTCCATCTCCTCTTTTTCCCCAGGCAAAAAGGTATTTGCCCTCCTTAGAAAATTTCACGATCCTGCTGTTACCGTAACCATCACTCACATAAAATGAGCCATCGTTTGCTACAGCAACATCGGTGGGAAGATTGAAATGCAGCGAATCGTTGCCGGGTGTTTTAGCTATTCCTAATGTTATCAGCAACTTGCCATCATGACTGAATTTAAATACCTGGTGTAAGGCCACATCTGTCAGCCAAACATTATTGTCTTTATCTACCGTTAAACCATGTGGCATAATAAACAAATTGGCTCCCCAGCTTTCCAGCAGTTTTCCTGTTTGCCGGTTTAATAACAAAACAGTATTGGCGGAAATTAAAGAATCAGGAAACGGTTCAGTCCATTGCCTGCCGGTTCTGTGAAACAGGAAGATGTTTTGGCTTGTATCGACACCTACGCCGGTAACCTGGCTTAAAACATATCCTGCTGGTAATTGGGGCCAATCTTTTACCAATTCATATTTTGGTAAAATGCTATGGTGATCTTTATTATTAGCCTTGCTTATGTTGTTGCATTCAGTAAATAAGAATGAAAGAAATAACAGCAGGTAAAGATTGTTTTTATTTATGGCCATCGTGGTTTCTATTAGAGTATTGTGTTATGAAGGTCAATTTAATATATGAATGGGATGGTTGTATTTTATTCGATCGTAAGCAGATTTAGCCTGTCACCATTAAAACAATTCAACCGTTTAATCAATCACCATTATCATGTCTTTGTTCATGCCCTTGTATTCAAATATGCCCAATGTTTTAAAACCATGCTTATTATAAAAATTTACAGCCAGTTCATTGTTGCATTGTACACCACCCCATAAAATGATACGTTTAATGCCAACGCTTTTAATGCCAGCCAAAATGAAATTAAAGAGATGATTTGCTAATCCATATCCCTGCCAAGCATCTGTTACAGAAGGTGCAAATGTGCAATCTGTTTTTTCATCAGGTTCTAATCCGTAGGATCGTAACCGAAAACTATCATGTTCTAAATATCCACATTTAATTATAGCGTATGCCACTACTTTATTAGTTACTGTATCACAGGCAATGTATCCTGTGTTTTTATTAGATGGATGGTAAAAGCTGATGATTGCCGCTGTGTCAAATGCATGCGGTCCAAACTTTCTTTTTGTTTCTTCACTTAAATGTTGCAGGTACTCATGCAAACCTTGCAGGTCATCTGCTTCCAGCTTTCGCAATATAACATTCCTGTTATTTTTAAGTGCAGCAATCATTGCAGCTAAGATATGCTTTGGTTATTACAAGTGCTTCTTTGGGCGGTTTTTCAAATCAAAATCTTAATCTGGCCATTAGAACATTTTTTTACAAACCTGCTGTTTTTTGTAATTGTGATAACTCCGGTAATATTTGGATACAAAGTGTTTTCTTCTTTTTAGCATATTTTTCTTTTTTATCGCCTCCGTCATTCTTACCTACATTTGAATCTAACTTTTTCAAACGAACAATTGATACCATTATGAATCGAATTAAACTGGTAGTAGCCATTGTACTTGCACAAAGTATTGCATGTTTTTCCGCTACTGCACAAAAGCAATTCAGAGCATTGTTAGTAACCACCACCAGGGGCTGGCATCACGAATCCTTGCATTCAGGCGTACTGGCAATTCAGCAATTAGGGGTAAAAAATGTGTTTGATGTAACTTTATGGGAAGATCCAAATGGCTTCACCGATAAGTATGTTCAGCAATTCCAGGTTATTATTTTTTTGAATACCACGGGCGATATTTTCGATTCTGCACAGCAACATGTAATGGAGAGATTCATCCAATCAGGTAAAGGATTTGTAGGTATTCACAGCGCATCAGATACAGAGTACGACTGGGAATGGTATACGAAAATGGTAGGCAGAATGTTTTACATACACCCGGCACAACAGACTGCAAAACTCAAGGTACTGGATCCATCTTTCCCTGGCCTCCAGGATTTTGCAAATGGTAAGTTATGGACAGATGAATGGTACCAGTTTGGTCCTGAAAAATCGAACGACCTTCATTATATTCTTGCAGTTGATGAAACTACCTATAATCCTAAAGCAGATTGGGGTGCAAAGAAAGCGGAAGGTATGGGTGCCACGCATCCAGTTTCATGGTATCACAATTACGACGGTGGCCGTGCATTTTACACAGCGCTTGGTCATATACCCGTCATCTTTAGCGACCAGGCTTTTCTGAATCATTTATATGCGGGAATACAGTGGGCTGCAACTGGTAAAAAATAAATTTATTTTAGAAAAGCCGCTACATAACTTGTAATATGTGGCGGCTTTTTTTATTGAATATTGCAACTGCGAAAATTCAGGGTAGAATTATTTTTTGCACCGATAAATGGCATTCCTTTCAAAATTGTAAAACCCTGCTTAAGCAAGTTTTTCAATAATCAGGTTCAATACCTCTACAAGAATTAAGATAATAACGATCCACTCAAGCATGGTGCTTTTGCGGTGCTGCATTAATCCCTGGAATAGTTCAAGATTATCTTTAATGATGTTTAATCTTTCGTGAATAGTGCGCACCCTTACCTGCAGGTCGAATGTGCGTTTAAGTTCGCCATCCATTTTATTCAGGCTTTCGTTTTCCCATGTTTCAGGAGGTGAATCGAATACATAAATGTTTTCAGCAATGCTGTTTTTAAAG
>JBKJNG010000550.1:0-3325 GCA_046596065.1 Phnomibacter sp.
TATCCTGATTATGTATACGACTACCACTTTCTCGATGAAACCATCGCGAATTTTTATCAACAGGAAAGCCAGCTATCCATGCTGTATAAAATTTTTGCAGGCATCGCCATTTTTATAAGTTGTCTCGGCCTGTATGGTCTTGTTTCTTTCATGGCTGTTCAGCGCACAAAAGAAGTTGGCATTCGCAAAGTACTCGGCGCCTCTATCCACGGTATTGTTTACCTGTTGTCAAAAGAGTTCACACTCCTTATTATAATTGCCTTTGCAATATCTGCCCCCATCGCCTATTATATCATGCATCAATGGCTTCAAAACTATACTTATAAAATTTCGATGAACGCCTCTGTATTTTTATTTGCTATGATCAGTTCTGTAATAATTGCATGGATAACAGTTGGGCATCGTTCAATTAAAGCAGCCCTTGCAAACCCCGTAAAAAGTTTGCGAAGCGAATGAATAAGTCTGAAGCTTCATTAATCGGATTAACAGACATATATGATTCAGAAAAAAATGAAGAAATCATTTAATCAAATAAATCTTAATTAGGATAATGAAAAAAAATTACTTAAAAATCGCCTGGCGAAATCTTACTAAGAATAAATTTTCATCGATTATTAATGTAGGTGGCCTCGCTGTTGGTATGACGGTAGCGATGCTAATCGGGTTGTGGATTTATGATGAGGTATCTTTTGATAGGCAGTTTAATAATTATGCAAGTCTTGCGCAGGTAATTCAAAATGTAAATAATAATGGTGAAACAGATACCTGGAACAATGTGCCTTTTCCATTAGGTGAAGAGCTTCGTAATAACTACGGAGATAACTTCAAAAATGTTACGATGGCATCAGGAGCCTACCCGCACACGTTAGCATTTAACCAAAAAAAACTAAATACTTCAGGCGGTTATTTTGAACCGGCTATTGTTAACATGCTTTCATTGAAAATGTTGCAAGGAGCTGGCATCAGCTTAAAAGATCCACATACAATTTTGCTTTCACAATCTGCTGCCACAGCATATTTTGGGAAGGATGACCCGATCGGAAAAGTCATGAAAATTGACAATAACAATGATGTGAAGGTTACAGGGGTTTACGAAGAGCTTCCAAAAAATTCGTCTTTCGCCGAATTGAATTTTATTGCTCCATGGGAATTATTTGCCACCAGTAACGACCTGAAAAGTAACACTAACCCATGGCGGTGTAATTGTTATACAAGTTATGCGCAGATTGCTGATAATGCCGACATGAAAAAAGTTTCAGGCAATATAAAAGATGCTAAAATAAAAAAGGTAAATAAAGATGAAGTGTCTCATAATCCACAACTTTTTCTTTTTCCTATGAGTAAATGGCATTTGCATTCTGAATTTAAAAACGGAATGATTACTGGTGGACGTATTCAATACGTATGGCTGTTTGGAATTATTGGTTTATTTGTTTTGCTGCTTGCTTGTATCAATTTTATGAACCTGAGCACAGCTCGTTCAGAAAAACGTGCGAAGGAAGTGGGTATTCGCAAAGCGGTTGGTTCTCTTCGTTCACAACTTATCATGCAATTTCTTTGTGAGTCATTGTTGGTTATTGGATTTTCTTTTTTCCTGTCATTGATTTTAGTGTGGCTTGCATTGCCCTTTTTCAATGACGTTTCGGATAAGCAAATTTCCATACCGTGGGGCAATCCTTTCTTCTGGCTGCTTGGTTTGGCTTTCGGTTTAGTTACTGGTGTTGTTGCTGGCAGTTACCCCGCTCTCTATTTATCATCGTTCAGGCCGGTTAAGGTTTTGAAAGGAACTTTCAAGGCAGGGAGGTTTGCCGCAACTCCCCGAAAAGTATTGGTCGTGCTTCAATTTACTGTTTCAGTTATTTTAATTATAGGAACCATTGTCGTTTTTAGCCAGGTTCAGTTTGCACAAAATCGCCCCGTTGGCTATAATCGGGATGGTCTGCTAAAAATAATGATGGGTACGGGTGAAATTCATAATCATTTTGCCGCTATAAACGGTGAGGTGGTAACAAACGGTGCCATTACAAATATGGCAGAATCAGGCAGCCCGACTACCGAAGTATGGTCAACTAACAGCGGCTTCGAATGGAAAGGAAAGGATCCAGGTATGGCTGTGGATTTTCCAAACATTGAAATTTCTGATGATTATGGAAAAACGGTTGGCTGGGATTTCATTGATGGCAGAGATTTTTCGAGAGATTTTTTAACAGACTCAACCGGGTTCGTATTGAATGAAGCAGCTGTTAAATTTATGGGTTTAAAAAATCCGGTAGGCGAAACTGTTAGTTGGGATAGTATCCCTTTTAAGGTGATTGGTGTTATTAAGGACATGATCCTTGAATCACCGTATAAAGCGGTAAGACCTACATTATTTCACCTATCAAAATACCAGGGCAATGTCGTTATCTTAAAAATTAATCCAAAGGAAAATGCTACAAAAGCTTTGGCTAAAATAGCAACTGTTTTTAGAAAATATAATCCTGAGCAGCCTTTCGATTACCAGTTTGTAGACGAAGACTATGCAAAAAAATTTGGTAACGAAAAACGAGTGGCTACTCTCTCAAGCTTTTTTGCCATACTCGCAATATTTATTAGTTGCCTTGGTCTTTTTGGTATGGCATCATTTGTTGCAGAACAGCGAACTAAAGAGATTGGTATACGAAAAGTGTTAGGCGCATCAGTCATTAATCTTTGGAGATTACTATCAAAAGATTTTTTATTGCTTGTTCTTATTTCATTGGCTATTGCAATTCCTTTAGCTTACTATTTCATGAATAACTGGCTGCAGGATTATGAATATCGCACAAACATTTCATGGTGGATTTTCTTTGCAGCAGGTATGGGCGCATTGGTAATTACCTTATTCACAATTAGCTTCCAGGCAATTAATGCTGCATTGGCAAACCCTATAAAGAGTTTGAGAAGTGAATAGATGCAAATGTGAAAATAAAATGCAGCAGAAACAATAGTCAGTTCACAGTTCACCAGGCATCGTTACGCGCTGTCTCTTGCAGTTATTAAAATCACTAATATAAATCAGGAATCAGACCTCGTTAAATCAAACTATTATGTTTAGAAATTATTTTATAACTGCGGTTAGAAACTTTTGGTTCAAAAAAGCATTCTTTTATTGTTGTCGAAAGATTTTTTGTAACTAATTATGATCTCATTAGTACTTCCTAAACCTGTGGGCTGGTATGTTATAAATGCGTATTGTATAAACATTATTTAGTGGGTGTTTGCATTTGCGGGTGTTACGGTATTATTAATTGCAATCGTAACCATATATATTCAGGTACTGAAAGCTATTGTAATAAATCCGGTG
>JBKJNG010000635.1:0-3262 GCA_046596065.1 Phnomibacter sp.
CGCAGATTTTTTACCAGCATCTGGAAAGCAGATTTTAAAAGGGGAAGCCTGTTGGGCAGGTCCATTGAGCCGCTATTGTCAATAAGGAAAACCAGGTTTGCGGGTGGCACTTTATCCAGCTCAAGCGTTTTTGCCTGCGCATTTACATACAATAATTTTTTTCCACTATTCCACGGGCAATCGGTAACGCGGGTATCAACGTTAAACAGCTGTCCATTTACAGGCGGGCTGGCGCAACTAAGTGAAAAATAATTCAGTAGTTCCTCCATGCGAACGGCATCGGGAGGTACCGTTAATTCATTATTTATAAAACGGCGGATATTACTGTATGACGCATTACTTCCATCGGGGCTAAAGCCTGTCGTTGGAAAGTCGGTAGTTTTTACAAAACCATTTTCTATCACCTCGCTATATGATTCGCCAAAAGCCTGCAGTTTATAAGTGGGATCTTCCAATAAGTTTTTGGTGAGGCTCGAGAGACGGTTGGTTTCAATTGGATTGATAACGTTTTGCCTGCTAAGGGTTAAAATCAATAAGTTGGTGTTGCCAGCGTTAACCAAAGTGCGAAGCGTATCGTAACCTGTCACAACACAGGTAACAGAATCTTTTTTATTGGGTGAGGGAATGCCAAAGCCCCCACTGCCACCACTTTCATACATAAGCCCGGTACTGTGCAGGCGCATTTTTACAAAGGGAATCGGCTTATTACTGCTGTCGGATGTAGTACCAGCAAGATAATATTGGGCATTAAGGTGTATGGCTGTACCCAGTGCGAGCATCAATAAAATGCCCGGCCTGCTGCTTTGTAAGGAAACCGACAACGTTGGTTTTTTTCTTTAGTAAAATTGGAATAGGCCACCTGTATAACAGGTTTCAGTACAAGATAATGTGAGGCAAACTATTACGAATATAAATCTATCTTATTCGGTGTCCTGAAGCTGGTATAGTTCCGGAATGTTGCGGCCAAGTCCGTCAAAATCCAATCCATAACCCAATACAAAACGGTTTGGAATTGAAAAGCCGAGGTAATCTATTGTCAGTGGATGTTGCATTGCTTCCGGCTTATGCAGCAGCACACAAAGCTTAAGACTCGCAGGGCGCTGGTTCTGCAATTGCGGTAAAAAGCTGGTTAGTGTTTTGCCGGTATCAACAATATCTTCCAGTATAATTACATGGCGGTTTTTTACATCCACATCCAGGCCAATAGCGCTGATTACCTGTCCCGAACTTTTAGTGCCTTTATACGAAGCCAGTTTTATAAAACAAATTTCAGCTTCAAAATCAATTGCTTTAAATAGGTCGGAGGCAAAAATGAATGAACCATTTAATATGGCTATAAACAGCGGTCGTTTCCCGGCATAATCCCGTTTTAATTCAGCCGCCAGCCGATTTACTTCTGTTTGAATAGTTGCCGCATCTAAGTATGGAATAAACAACCTGTTATGAACTTCAATCGTATTCATCTGCAATTGGTATAATTAGCAGGCAATATTACAGCAGCAACAAAGACTGAAAAATTAAACCTTACCTGTGAGGTGCTGGCGGGTTGAAAGCAGATCAATTAGCTTAACGTATTAACAGCTATTTGGTTATTTTGGCGCATGGCCCCTCAGGTATAATAGCTGGCCGGCTTTTAGTTTGGTGGTGGAAGCAAGGCGATTATAAGCCAATAGTTTATCAAGCCTTAAGCCTTCCTGTTGGCTGATTAGCCAGCTGGTTTCGCCTTTTTGTATTTCGTGAACTTTGTTGCCGCCTTTCTTCTTTTTTTCTTCCAGGAACATTACTTGGTTAGACGCCAGTTTTTCAGTGGCTTTCATGTCGTTAAAAGCCAGCAACTGGTTAAAACTTAAGCCATATTGAACAGCAATTTTGCGTAAGCTGCTTCCCGATGGTACAAATACGGCCCTGCAATGGTTTATTTTAAAGATGCCTTGTTGTGATGCAATAATGGATTCCTTTTTTTCAGCTTTACTTTTTTCGGGCGTTACAATCGCTTCGTTTTCAGTAATCCTGGTGGGCGCATTGTTGATGGCAGGCGTATTTGTTTTTGAAGAAGCCAGCCAAATATTTTCATTTCCGTTGGCAGATTGCCGAATGGCTGTTTCGGTTAATGTTTCAAGATCATTGTCTTCAATAATCTTTTGAAGGATCTGCGGGTATTTTGGGTTGGTTGCGTAGCCAGCCTGTTTTAAACCATTCGCCCAGTTCTTGTAATCAGTTGGGTCAAGGTCAAACAAAAAGCTGTAGCGCTTGCCCATTATCAAAAAATCAGAATGATCGCGGTAAGAATCTGCCACATTGTTATAGGCCCGAAAACATTCTCCCAAAGAATCGTCATCATGAAAAACCCGGTTGCCTGTCCAGTTGCTTTTACATTTTATGCCGAAATGATTATTGGATTTTAATGCGAGGTCGCCCTGTCCGGCACCCGATTCGTGAATAGCCTGTGCCATGGTGATGGCCGCGGGAATGCCGGTTCTTAATTGTTCGGCAATAGCGTATTGCTGGTAATTATTAATGTATTCAATAACCACTGCCGGCTTTTGAGCCAGACATGGCACCGTGAACAATAGTATGATAAGGACAGATAATTTCATGGGCGCAAAACTAAAACGATATAAAAGCCAGATTCTTATGTTTTTATTCACGCCCGTGGAAATGCGGGCATCACCGGGTGTACCAGAGAAAGAATATCATCGAAAAAATACCGGTAAGCATTACCAGTTTTACGATCCTGCTCAGGTATCCAAATTGAAAAGATTGCCTGGCATGATACAGCTTTCTGAACGCGAATAGCAACGGTACCACCACAAATATAATAATGTAACTGGCAGACCACCACCATCCAAACTGGATAACGTAAATCTGTGTAACCGTTATAGTAACAATAATTACTACCATCCAGACAGCTGTAAAAACTTTGGATGCGTTGATGCCCCAAACAATTGGCATGGTGCGGCAGCCATCTTTGCGATCACCTTCCATGTCTTCCATGTCTTTAATCGCTTCGCGGATAATGCTAAGCACAAAAGCAAATGCGGCATACAAAACGCCAATCCTGCTGAGACGTGCCACCGTTTCTTTTTCTATTGGAGTAACCAAATGTCCCGTCCACCAACCGGGTAATTCGGCCACAATTAATACCAGCACTACCCAGGCTGTAAGAGCCGAAATAAGAATATTGCCAATTAGTAAACGTCTTTTGTAGGTAGTGGAGTAATACCATAGCAACATTACACAACCAAAATTTGCCAGACCAATC
>JBKJNG010000012.1:0-3492 GCA_046596065.1 Phnomibacter sp.
ATAGCATTTTCGAATGCTTCACGGGTCATTATGTCTAAAGGTTTGATATCTTTTTCCAACAACAAACGAATAGCTTTACCTGCATCCAAACATTCTTTTTGTTTCTCTTCGCTTAAAGCAGGATTGCTCGATGAATATGGTAAACTCATTCCCAACGCTTCAATAGCGGAAGCCATCGTGTTCGCTGTATACATGCCACCGCAAGCACCGGCGCCGGGGCAGCTGTTCATTACTATGCCTTTAAAATCTTCGTCACTTAAAGTACCGGCAATGCGCTGTCCCAGAGCTTCAAACGCAGAAATAATATTAAGTTCCTGGCCTTTGTAATGCCCCGGTGCAATAGTGCCGCCATAAACCATAATTGAAGGGCGGTTTAATCTTGCCATTGCCATTAAACTACCCGGCATATTTTTATCGCAACCAGGTAAGGCAATCAGTGAATCATAATATTGGGCACCACAAACAGCTTCTATAGAATCAGCAATTACATCGCGGCTTATTAATGAATAACGCATACCTGGTGTACCATTACTCATGCCGTCACTTACACCGATTGTATGAAAAATAAGTCCTACAAGATCGTTGTCCCAAACCCCTTGCTTAACAATTTTAGCAAGATCATTCAGGTGCATATTACAGGTGTTGCCATCGTAGCCCATGCTTACAATACCAACCTGCGCTTTCTTAAGATCATCATCGGTTAAACCAATTCCATACAATTGTGCCTGTGCTGCCGGTTGTGTCGGGTCAAGTGTGATTGTCTTACTGTATTTGTTTATTTCCATGGTAGCTAAATATCAATTATCAGGGTTATAAATTTTATGCTTCTATTAATGATGGTATGGATTCGGTTACTAAATTTTTATAGGCTTTTTGTATAACCGATCCCTGTGTTTTATTCCATGCCAACGGGAATATGGTTTCATCCAGTGATTGTACACCAATAACTTCCGCAGCAGTGCCACAATAAAATGCGCTGTCCGCTTTTTTCATTTCTTCGCTTGTAAAAAATCTTTCTATAATTTTTATTTCCAGCTCACTACACAATTCAAAAATGGTAGCCCTTGTTATGCCCGGTAAAATGTTTCCGGGTGGTGGCGTAATCAACACACCATCTTTTTCTATGAAAATATTTGCGCCAGGACCTTCAGCCACATTATCATTCATGTCGAGTAATAATGCTTCATCGTAACCATTTGCTTTTGCTTCCTGGCTGGCAAGTATCGAGTTTACATAATGGCCGCAGGCTTTTGCTTCAATCTTAAAACCTTTTGGGTTTGGCCTTTGAAAAGAAGAGGTCATAATGCGCAACAATTTCTCTCCAAGAAAAGGTGCCATTTCCCAGGTTTCAATCGTAATAAAACTCTCAGTATTTAAATTGAAACTCATATTAGCAGGGCAATAAATTAATGGCCTGATATAAGCATCCTGTATATTGTTTTTTTCAAGCACTTCGTAGGTAGCCTGTATCAAATCTTCTGTATTCCAATGATAGGGGAGGTTTAGTGCAGCTGCAGATTTTTCGAGCCTTTCATAGTGTTCATAGGCTTTAAAAATTTTCGTATCACCATCCAAAGTTTTATATGAACGAATACCCTCAAACACGCCAAGTCCATAATGCATGGTTTGGCTGTATAAATCAATTTTTGTATCGGCTGCCTTTACTAATTTGCCGTTGTGATAGATGATTGTGTCGTTGTTGTAATACGCCATTTTGTTTTTTTGATCGCTGATTTTTAATGAAGGTTAATTAATACTTTTTGTTAAGGCAATAAAAAACCCGCATCCTGGTGGAGGCGGGCTGTTATTATCATTTTAGATATTTTATACTAACAACTACCGACTCCATTTAAAGGAAGAATAATGACTACCACCACAACGAGAAGCTGTGCTGCAATGGTAATGACACTATTAATTCCTTTGATAAACATTTAATCGCGGTAATTCGACCACGAATATAATGTTTACAGATGAATATTTTAAAAGAACTTCTTTTTTTCAGCATTTAATAATTTATAGATGCTGAAAATCTTAACTCCTGCAATTGCGCTAAATAATAGTTGATTTTCTTACTTCAATATTATTCCTGTTTACAGCTTCAGGCACCTTTCCATTTATATAATCAGTTACGAGGTCGCCAATCGTACTGGTGAAATAAAAATTAACCGGGTCAATATCTTTTGTTACAAAAGCATTGGTCAAGGTCCAGTTAACTGCATCCCTTACAAGTTTGGCCTCCTGTTTCATTCCAAAATAATCCAGCATCATTGCAGTGGAAAGAATACTTCCCAAAGGGTTGGCTATGTCCTTGCCAGCAGCTTGCGGATATGACCCATGGATGGGTTCAAAAAAACCAACCGTATTACCAACCGATGCTGAAGGAGCAAGGCCTAAAGAACCTGTTAATACACTTGCTTCATCACTAATAATATCGCCAAATAAATTTTCAGTTAAGATGACATCAAATTGTGCCGGGTTTATTATAATCTGCATGGCTGCATTATCTACAAACATGTAGTTCACTTTTATATCAGGATATTGTGTTGCAATGCTCTGCACAATACGGCGCCATAACCTTGATGTTTCAAGCACATTCGCTTTATCAACCAGCGTTAATTTCTTTTTTCTATCACGTGCCGCTTTAAAAGCAAGATGTGCTATGCGTTCAATTTCTTCTTTGGTGTAGAAGCATTCGTCCCTTGCCCAGTTGCCATCTTCACTTGTTTCTTTTTTGCCGAAGTAAATACCGCCGGTTAGTTCCCGGTAAATTACAAAATCAACATTATCAAGTTGCTTTGGTTTTAAAGGCGACAAATGATTTAACGCCGGGTATACATTGATCGGCCTTATGTTGGCAAACAATTGTAAAGCTTTCCTGATTCCAAGAATGCCCTGCTCTGGTCGAACTTTTGCGTTGGGATCATTATCGTATTTTGGATCACCAACTGCTCCAAATAAAACAGCGTCACTATTCAATGCAGTTTCAATGGTATGCTCGGGTAATGCTGTACCGGTTTTATCGATGGCTTCCGCGCCAAGCCAGGCACGTGTAAAAGTAAATTCGTGATTAAATTCTGATGCAATGGCTTCCAGAACTTTGACAGATTGCTGTGTTACTTCCGGGCCAATGCCATCACCGTATATAACTGTAATTCTCTTATTCATCTTTCGTTAATTCAGTTGCTTTTCTCTTTCGTAACTATATATTCTTCCAATGCCTTCGTTCAATTCCAAAACTTTATCTATACAATCGGGAACATCTTCTGCATAATGCGAAACATAAATTAATGTACGATTTGTATTTGTACACAATGCATCTGTCAGTTGTATAAAATGATCTTTCTGGTATTGATCTAACCCCTGGCAGGGCTCATCTAAAATAAGTACAGGCGGATTTTTCACCATGGCTCTCGCAAGCAATGCAAGCCTTTGTTTTCCCGCCGGCAGTGCCGATAATAAATGTTGTGCGCTCGCTGTAAGTTCAAAATAGTG
>JBKJNG010000194.1:0-5426 GCA_046596065.1 Phnomibacter sp.
ATTTCCTGCAGGCATTATTTTAAGATAAATGCTGTTCTATCTTTTTTACAAAATTACTTTTTGGTTGTGCGCCAACCAGTTTATCTACCACCTGCCCGTTTTTAAAAAAAAGTATTGCAGGTATTGATGTGATGCCGTAGTTAATGCTCACTTCAGGATTATGGTCAACGTTTACTTTGCCCACATTTATTTTACCAGTGTATTCTTTGCTAAGGTCTTCAATAACGGGTCCTATTGCACGGCAAGGGCCACACCATTCTGCCCAAAAGTCAACAACGGTTAATTTATCGCTGCTAAGTACATCAGTCTTAAAACTGGCATCTGTGAATTCTAAAGCCATTTTATTCTTTTTTAAAGTGAAAAATCTTTGTTGATATCAATAAAGACAAAAATAAAGCCAATTGGTTGATAAAGGCTTTTTGGCTTATTAACATAGGTTGCTGTAAGAAGTTGACAACTGAATATGACAGGGCGGCATGAAGCTGTTAAAGTATTTAACTGTCCACACTGCCTTAGTTTGAATAGCCTTGTTGAATTGCACCAAAAATAAAACAGGGGCTGCCTTATAACGACAACCCCTGTTTATTACACTATAACTTTGGCTATTATAAGTCCTTTATCAGATCGTTTGCCATTTTTACATAATCATCGTTTTTGGCAACTGTCGCAACGTCAATAGTTTTTTGAGCGGCGGCTTTTGCCCCGGCTTTATCACCCATTTTCGCAAGAATGCGTGCTTTCAGCATAGTCATCCAAAATGCATTGGGATTATCGGCTATGGCTTTATCGGCCCATTCGGCGGCTTTTTTAAGGTCTTTGCCATTGTCGTAATAATATTGTGCAGCGGCAAAATATGGACGATTATCCTTGTTCATTGCCTCATCAATCTGCTTCATTACACGGGCTTCGGTATTTGTAGTGATTGGAATCGCAACGCGGGTTTTATCCCACAATAAATACAGATCGCAACTGCTGCCGGTTACATTGGCAAAACCGATAGTAAAGGTTTCGACGCTAAGGGGGTATGCAACAGGTTTTACAGATAATCTTACCACATCGTTTTCCATTTTGTAGGCTGCGGGAGAAGTTACATCAACATCTTTTGTAATAATAACCGTCCAATCCATTTCGCCCGGAATAGTAAGCAAACCGTATTTGCCGGCTTTAATTTCCTTGCCTCCAATGCTTACGTCTTCACTGAACTCAAGCGTTGTAGCGCCGTTTGCACCCGTACGCCATACTTTCCCAAAAGGAACCAGGTCGCCAAAAATCTTGCGTCCTTTCATGTTTGGGCGGCTGTATCCAAGCTCAATAGAACCAGTACTAAAATTCTGTTTAATAGTTTGCGTCGTGCTGGCTTGCGGCGTGGTAATCTGCTGCGCCTGAACCATTACCATTGCAAGCGCAAAAATTGCTGGAAGGAATATCTTTTTCATAAGGCATTATTTTTTTGAACGCCAAATGTAAGGTAAACAGCTTCATGGAAGAATATTTGTCAGTGCGTCAATCGTCACTAAATCATTATCAATGCTCCGCAATTTATTTCCCGTTGCCTGATGGAAAAAACAACTGGCATCACCAAAATAACCTATTGACTTAATGCGCAATCAAATTACTATTCACCATTGGCTTCTCCGGGTGTTACCTAAAATGCTAACTACTTTGTACTAATAGCCTGCCGCTGGCTATTTTTGCCACCGCAAAATAGACACAGCCGCAAAGTCGTTTGTTTGCAGGAGATCCAAAAAATGAGATTATACCCCGAATCGGCCTTGGTGCAACTGGAATTTGACAAAGTGCAATCGCTTTTGGAAGCGCATTGCAAAACCGAATATGCCATTACAAAATCGCATGAACTTCGGGTGCATACCCATATACAATACATTGAAACGGAACTGCATCAGACCAACGAATTTAAGATGCTGGTGCAGGCAGCGCAATACTTCCCAAACGATTTTACACAGAACCTTTCCCGCGAAATAAAACTGGTCGGCATTCCCGGTGCCGTATTATCGGGCGAACAATTCAGCCTTATCCGCCGCCTGATGGAAACCATCGGCAGCCTGTTCCGCTGGTTCGATTCGGAACGCAGGCTGGCTTACCCTGCGCTTACTAAGGTTATAGACAACAGCTATTATGAAAAATCCATCAATGAACTAATCAATAATATCATTGACGAACAAGGTGTTGTAAAAGATAATGCAAGCGAAGAGTTGCAAAGAATACGCATGGCTTTGTACCGGAAAAGATCTGAGCTTCGCCGCATTTTCGATCGCCTGATCCAAAAGATGAACAAGCAGGGCTTTCTAGCCGATATGGAAGAAAGCTTTATGAATGGCCGCAGGGTACTTGCTGTTTTTGCCGAAAACAAGCGCATGGTAAAAGGTGTGCTGCACGGCGAGAGCGACAGCCGCCAAACTTCTTTTATTGAGCCCGAAGAAACCAGTGGCATTAACAACGAAATTTTTACGCTGGAAGGGGATGAGTCAAAAGAAGTTTACCGCATTTTACGGCAATTGACTGCACAACTAATGCCTTATGCTCCGCTGCTAAAAAGCTACCATGATATAATTGGGGAATTCGATTTTATAAAAGCTAAGGCAAAGCTGGCTGTAGATATGAATGCCAACCTGCCAACCGTGGTTAACCGTGCGCATGTCGAATTGAAAAGAGCTTATCATCCATTACTATATCTATACAATCTTAAAACTGGTAAAAACACCATCCCATTAGATATTACGCTGGACGATAAGAACCGTATCCTGGTCATCAGTGGTCCAAACGCGGGTGGTAAAACGGTTACCATGAAAACCATTGGCCTTACACAACTCATGGTGCAGGCCGGCCTTTTAGTTCCTGTTCACCCGCTTAGTGTAATCGGTGTTTTCCGCCAATTGTACATTCATATTGGTGATACGCAGAGCATTGAGTTTGAACTGAGTACTTACTCATCGCACCTGCAGCACATGAAACATTTTATTGAAACAGCCAATGGAAAAACGTTGTTTTTTATAGATGAATTGGGTAGTGGCAGTGATCCTAATCTTGGTGGAGCATTCGCAGAAGTGATTATGGAAGAATTGGGTCACAAACATTCGTTTGGTGTGGTAACCACGCATTACCTAAACCTGAAAGTGATGGCCAACCGGGTGCCGGGAATTATTAATGGCGCCATGCAGTTTGATGAAGAAAATTTATCACCCCTTTACAAACTTGTTGTAGGTAAGCCGGGCAGCAGTTATACTTTTTCAATTGCTGAAAGAATTGGCCTGCCAAAACCATTAATACAACGTGCCCGCAAACTGGTAGATGAAGATCATTTTACGCTGGATACCTTGCTAAACCGAACCGAACAAGACTTACAACGGCTGGAAGGAAAAGAAAAAGACCTGCACCAATTGCTGAAAGAAAACGAACGCCTGAAAAAGGAAATGGAGCAGGTGATGGATAAGGAAAAGCACCGGCAGCAAGTGGAGGTATTGCGGGAGCAAAATAAAATTCGCGAAGACCAGCTGGCTTACCTGAAAGATATGGAGCGCAAGTTGAAAGCAATGATTATTGAATGGCGCAAAACAACCGATAAGGAAGAAGTTATTCGCTCGATACACGCATTGCTTTTTAAAGAGAAAGAAAAGCAGGTGCAACAGAAAAAGGATAAAAAATTAGGCGATAAATTTATTGAACTCGAGGACCCTATTGCCGAAGGGGATAGGGTGAAAATGATCAAGAACCGCCAGGTGGGCATTGTGAAAGAAATAAGAGGGAAAAAGGCGATTGTACAGGTCGGCATTATGCCTATCACCATTGATTTAAATGAACTGGTAAAAGTGATGGAAAAGGAAGTGGAAACGCCAGAAAAAACGGCTTAGGTATTTTGCCAGCATCAACTTGTCAATACTCTCATTGATTATTTATCTGAAGTTACTTCTGACAAAACTATTTCACTTATCTCCTGCAAAAAAGGATTGCAATCCATACTTCTTTCTTAGATATTCTGCCAACAAAAATTCTAATATAATTCCTGTGAGAGAAAGAACAATTGGGTATAATAAATGATTGGTTGATTTATATACAAGGAAGGAAGTAAATGCTAATATGCCGGCTGGAATAATAGACTGCCACTGCCAGTAAATACAATCAACAAGAAAATTAAAGCGGAGCATGGCGTAGTTCCCGGCAATTATTTATTTCTGTGAATTAATTGTGCAGACAGCGGGATTGATTATTCATGAAAATAATCAATAATCAATTGGTATGCATGGTAAGTTTTCGCAACATATCCTGGTCCATGTCTTCACTATAGGCGCCATGCGCAGCAACCAATGCGCCTTTAATATTTCCATTCTTCGATTCAAGTGCATAAACGGTGTTCTCATCACCGGGATCGGTCATGCCTTCAAAGCGGTGAAACTCTGTAATCTCGAAATCGGTGGGGTATAAAAAGATGCCGGATTCTTTACAGATCACCCGGTCGAATGCCAGGTTAAAATCGATGCTGTAGCCTCTTGCTTTAAGGCCAGCGAGTGCTTCCGTTACGGTATCGTAGGTTGTCATTCATTAAAAGTAAACAGGCGGACAGCACAAAAGCAAGTTTTCAGCAATTCTTTATAATGATGCGCTTTGAATTTTAACACTATTGTTGTTTTAACATAATGCTTTACGCAGAAAATCAAGGATTTGCAGCAAAGAAAAGGTCGTTCATCTCAAAGTCAATGTTTAAACATTTAATTAGAGCTATTTTTACCACTTAATAACTTTTTAAAACAAAAATGTATCCTCATGAAAAAAACTTTGATCTTGTCTCTTGCTCTTATTGCGGTTATTTCTGTTAGTGCTCAAAGCTGGACACTGGATAAAAACCACGCTAAGCTTGGTTTTGTTGCCACACACTTACTCGTTTCTGACGTGGAAGGAAAGTTTAAAAGCTTTGATGTTACTGTTGCATCGTCAAAGGATGATTTTACCGATGCACAGGTTACTGTAACGGCCGATATAAACAGTATTAATACCGAGAACGATTACAGGGATAATGACCTGAAAAGCGAAAAGTTTTTTGATGCGGCGAAATATCCAGCCCTATCTTTTAAGAGTACCTCTATTACAAAAATCGATGCTAAAAATTACAAGTTAAATGGTAACCTTACCATGCATGGGGTTACTAAGCCTGTAACCCTTGATCTTGTGTTAAACGGTGTGGTTCAAAACCCAATGAGTAAAAAAACAGTAGCTGGTTTTAAAATTAAAGGAACGGTTAAAAGAACTGATTTTGGAATTGCTCCGTCGTTTCCAACTGCGGTTGTAAGTGATGAAATAGCCATTGATGCCAATATTGAATTGAATAAATAAAAGCATATAGAACTAATTTATTTTAATAAAAAACCATTGAATCAACGATCGATGGTTTTTTTATTATGCATAAAATGAGC
>JBKJNG010000281.1:0-3570 GCA_046596065.1 Phnomibacter sp.
AATAACTGTTCAAATGTCACAATTCATGCTTTTTAGTACCGGTGCAAAATAGTGCATAATCATCTTATGGCTTAAAACGTTTTATTTAACTAGCCTTACCAGCAGGCTGGGCTTACATTTGCCAAAAGGCAAAATAAGATGCTAACCCCCAAGGAAGAGGAGTTTTTAATTTGGTGGAAAGCCAACCGAGACAAGCAAAAAAAATTTATGTACCAGTTGCTGGTAGGGCTTCCTTTCGGACTGATTTTAGGCGTTTTAATTATAGCCAACTTCTTTAGTGGTTGGTATAAAAGAGCTGAAATGATAGCCAACAGCAGCTTCAACCCCATGGTATTGTATTTGGCAGCTTTACTCATTGCCGTTTTCTTTGCCGTGTTTTCTAAAAAGTTTCAATGGGATCAGCAGGAGCAACGTTACAAAGAATTGCTTTTTAAAAAACAAAAGTTAAGTTCCCAAAACGATGCAGCAGAAGTAAAAGATGACAAGTCAAGTGAAAAACCGGAAAATTAATATGCGAATTTTGATGTTGGCCATGGCATTCGGCCTTTTGATGACTGCCTGTTCTAAGGATAAAGGTTGCAAAAATGTATCACCCGCAGATGAAGCCACGAAGATTGAGGCATATAATACAGCACATGGCATCACCGCTACCAAACATTATTCAGGTTTATATTACCAAATAATTGCTCCCGGTGCCGCCACCAAGCCATCTGCTAAAAACACCGTTTTTGTAAAGTACATAGGTAAAAAATTCGATGGTATTGTGTTCGATGAACAATCAAATCCTGGCGCAACTGGCTTTTCACTTTCTTCTTTGATTGAAGGCTGGAAGATTGGTATTCCTTTGATTGGTAAGGGCGGTCGCATATTATTAACCATACCCAGCAGCCTGGCCTATGGCTGCCTTGGGCAGACAAGCTCGGATACCAAGAAAAACATCGATCCAAATACACCGCTTTATTTCGAAATTGACCTGGTTGACTTTTACTAGTGAGTGGTGAGTGGTGAGTGGTGAGTCTGCACTTCAGTTAGCATTTCTACCTTTTTGAAATATCCATCTGATTTCAACGGTACAGTATTACCTGCTGTATTTTCAACCATTGAAAGAATAAACCACCGATGCCGCACGAAGCCATATCAGTTTTCGACATGTTTAAAATCGGCGTTGGACCGAGCAGCAGTCATACGCTGGGTCCGTGGCGGGCAGCACAAATTTTTAGCAAAAAGTTGCTCCAATCTGGCAAGGCCGTGAAGCTCATTCAGCTGGATGTAATGCTGTATGGCTCCCTTGCAAAAACGGGTAAAGGCCACGGTACTGATGTGGCCGTAATGCTTGGCCTTTGCAATGAAGACCCGGAAACCATTGATGTAAATTCCATTGACGATAAAATTGCCTCTATCCGCAAAAACAGCCTCTTGAATGTTGCAGGACAATTTCAAGTACCCTTCGATCCTTCAGAGAATATTCATTTTTTATTTGGCGAAAGCCTTCCGTTTCATCCCAACGCCCTGACGTTACTGGCGAAGATGGCAGATGGCGAAAGCCTTGCTGAAACTTACTATTCCATTGGTGGTGGCTTTGTAGTGCAGGAGCATGAAGCCCTCTCAACAAAGCAGGCTGTTATTCTTCCATTTCCAATAAATACAGCCAACGACCTGCTGCATTGGTGCATGAAGGGTCTTGCTATTCACGAAGTTGTTTTGGAAAACGAAACAGCCTGGCGGGCCGAAGCAGAAACCAGGGCTGGACTTTTGCGCATTTGGCAAACCATGCGGGATTGTATGTACCGGGGTTGCCATACTTCCGGCTACCTGCCGGGCGGTTTACATGTAAAGCGGCGTGCATTCGACCTTAATAGAAAATTATTAAAAGGCCAGGCGTATCGTAGTTACGATGAATGGCTTGCATGTGTCAGGAAAGGAGGTCAATCGTTTCAATACATTCTTGATTGGGTGAGTTGCTTTGCACTGGCGGTTAATGAAGAAAATGCTTCTTTCGGACGGGTTGTTACAGCACCAACCAATGGCGCTGCCGGGGTTATTCCTGCCGTGCTCATGTATTTTATTGCTTTTTGTGATGGCAATGATGCCGAAAAAATCATTCGGTTCTTATTGACTTCCGCCGAAATTGGCAGCATATTTAAAAAAGGCGCAACCATTTCAGCCGCCATGGGCGGCTGCCAGGCAGAGATTGGTGTAAGCAGTGCCATGGCCGCAGCCGGACTTACTGAATCGATGGGTGGTTCGCAAAAACAAGCCATGATGGCTGCTGAAATTGCCATGGAACATCACTTGGGTTTAACCTGCGATCCTATTGCGGGCTTGGTGCAGGTGCCGTGTATTGAACGCAATACCATGGGTGCCATTAAAGCCATTACTGCCAGCCAGCTTGCGTTGCAAAGCACACCGGATTTTGGCATCGTTTCCCTTGATAAAGTTATAAATACCATGTGGAGTACTGCACTCGACATGAGCAGCAAATACAAGGAAACCTCCGACGGGGGCCTCGCCATTCAAATTCCTATCAGCCTGGCTGATTGCTAGTTTCTTATTTGTTTATACAAGACTTCTGATTTCAAAACTGCTGTTGTATATTGTTCAGGTAACAAAGTAAAGCGATATAAACCTTTAAATCCTACGCTTCGTATTTCAACAATTCATGTTTAATTTATCTGCTAAAAAACTTCTTATGAGAAAACTATTATTCCTTTTTATTGCCGAAATATTAGCCGGTAATCTTGTTGCCCAATCTTGCAATGGCTACTACTACATGCAAAACAACAAGACTATTACCATGACGCTGTATAATGGAAAAGGCAAGGAAAACGGCAAATATGTTTACAAGGTTTCTGATGTAAAAACCAATGGCGGCACAACCACATCAAAAGTTGAATCGCAGGTAATGGACGATAAAGGCAAAACCATTGGTGGTTCTGTTGCTAATATGAAATGCACTGGTGGCGCTTACATGGCCGACATGAAAGTAATGATGCCGCCCCAACAGGCCGGCCAGATGAAAGATATGGATGCTAATTCAGAGTTCTACCTTGAATACCCGGTTACGATGAATGTTGGTGACGCTTTAAAAGATGGCAGTTTTAGCGCAGATATGAGCGGAACAAATGGAATGCCAATGACGCTTGAAATGAGTATAACTGATAGAAAAGTAGTGAGTGAAGAAACCGTAACCACCACAGCAGGCAGCTGGAAATGTTACCGCATTACGCATACCGATAAACTTCGCACAAAAGTAGCCGGCATGGGCATACCCTTTACCTTGAATACAACAGAATGGTTTGCACCTGGCTTTGGCATTGTAAGATCCGAATCCAAATGGGGCAAATCAGAAATCACCTCCATTCAATAAAATGACAATAATAAAAATTATAAGCCAGTAACTTTTTACTGGTTTTTTTAATGGCTTAAACAATTGATTATACAGCACAACGTCGCTGGTTTTATATTTGCACCCCATTAAAGGATGAAATGCGGATCTCTGCATTTCATTGTCACATCATCTCATCCTTTTCACATTTGTATTTAATGCACCAGCAAACAAAAGCCATCCGC
>JBKJNG010000311.1:0-2889 GCA_046596065.1 Phnomibacter sp.
TCTCGCTATTTCTTTAGAAAAAGCCAGCCGATCTTTATTTATTTCCCGATTTTCAGCGTTCATTGAAAGTTATCTAATGGCATGATTTTATATAACAAATAATTATAATCATACCAGCTACTGATATAAATCATACCCTTTCCTCTAAGCTTCTTTTAATTTTCTATTTGATTATAGCTTTAATAAAAAGAAAAACAGCAATGTTTTTTTGGATATGGGTTCAGGCAACTTTTTTCCTCCCGGCCTGCCATTTGGATGTTTTCTCATTGTATTAATTTTTTAATTTTTAATGTATGAATTCGAAAACCAAACTTTTGGTGCTGGCTGTTTTGTTCATGTCATTTTACTGCACAAATGCATTTGCCCAACCTAAAAAATTTCCGGCACCAGCCTCGGCTGATACCATAAGAAATCCACTTAAAGCAACCGAGGCTTCAATAGCGGCTGGCAAAAAATTATATACGCTCTATTGTGTAACCTGCCATGGGGCAAAAGGCAAGGGAGATGGTATTGCTGCACCCGGGTTGGCAAAACCTCCTGCCGACCATTCATCGGCCTTTATACAGGGTCAGAAGGATGGTGCACTTTTCTGGGCTATTACAGCAGGTAACAATCCAATGCCAGCATATAAAACCGCTCTTACTGCCACACAAAGATGGCAGTTGGTAAACTACATAAGAACGTTGGCAAAAGGGTTTAAAGCGCCGGTGATTGTTGCGAAAGTTGCGGAACCTAAACCCGCTGTAAAAACATCCACTGCAGTAGCTGCAAAGCCTGTTGCCGATAAGCCTGAAACAATTGCGGCTGTTCCTGTTGAAAAAGAAAATAAACCAGTAGCGGACACAATAGCAACGGTTCATAAAGAAAAACAAATTGAAACGGTCACGGTGACACCCCAGAGCACCGCTACTGCTGAGAATAAAACTGATACCGCCGTTGAGCCTGTAAAAACAGATGATGCTATTATCTTAAATACTGATTCAAAGGTATCGGCACATGGCCAAAATAATTTTGCCATATTTGGCAATGCAGAAATGACATTTTTTGCAGATAAGAATGGGAGTCATTTTGGTGATGTGAATTTTAAACCCATTTTTTTATGGAAGATATCGGATAAGCTGTTCGTTGAAGCAGAGCCGGAATTTGAAACAGGAGAAGGCTCCGTTAATATAGGATTGGAATATGCCAACATGGTATACATCGTTAACAGTTACCTCACACTACATGCGGGGAGATTTCTTCCAAAATTCGGAGCTTACCGTGGCAGAATGGGCGAAGGATTTATTAATCGTTTCAGTACTGCTCCGGTCGGGTTTGGTGATGGTGGTATTGGAGCCAAGAACGAAGTTGGTGTTGGAGCACAGGGAGGATTTGGAGCTGGCAGTGCTAAAATAAATTACGAGTTGTACCTCTGTAATGGTTCACAAATATTAACTGACCCTGATAATGCAGGCCAGTTTGAGTATGAGGCATATGCAGCCAATAACAACGCAAAAGCAGTAGGAGGAAGAATCGGGGTACTACCCTTCTCAAATTCAAGCCTTGAAATTGCTTACTCTTTTCAAAATAAAAATAAAACCGGGGAAAAAGGTTCCCCTTATGCAAACGTAGGTGTGCTGATGCAGGCATTTGACCTCAATTATTGGGGCCACTTACTAGCTTTGAAAAGTGATGTAAGAATAATAGCTGAATGGAAACACCAAAAAGTAGATAATGTGATTTACTATGATGCAGATAGCACTGCTTATACTTTTAATAATTCTCCAACTGCTTATTATGTGGCAGGTGCAATCCGCCCGTCGCATTTAAAAAACTCCTTTGCAAGAAACCTTGAATTTGCTATCCGCTATTCAGAATTTAAAAGACCGGCAAATGCAGCATGGGGTGGAAGCAATACAAACCAGGCTGCTTTTTCACTCGATTACTGGTTAAAATGGAATACTGTGTTGAAATTAACGTATCAAACAGAGAAAGACGTGGACAATGCATTTTATGCACAAATTGTATTTGGCTTCTAACTTTAAAAACTATCAGGAAATGAAAAAGCAGGTTATTATAATGTACGCACTGATTATTATTGTATCCATCGGAATGTTTGCCACCTCCAGTTGTAAGGTTTCTCAGGCAGTTCAGGATAAAACTGGTACTCAATTGTGGGGAGAAAATTGCGGGAGATGCCATAATGCACCAGGCCCGGGAGAATTTCATAATACGAACTGGGATATTATTTTAACCCATATGCGTGTAAGAGCTAATATTACTGAAACAGAAGAAAAGAAAATAGTTGAATACCTTAAAAACACCGGCAACTAAAGGGAAATCTATTTTTTCGATAATAAAATTGTATGGGCATCCAAATGCTGATGAATAATCGCATCGTGGATGCCCATGCTTTATAATGTCTGAATTACCTGCATCAGCCTTAACCAAACAACCTTTTTATTTCTCAAGTTAATGCCGGCCCGCAACCCTCAAATACTGCATAGCCGTTGCTTGCCGCATACCCAAAGCCAGCTGAAAGGTGAAGGGGAATATAAGATGAATCTATGGCACTTAGGCTGCTGTGAATCATTCATTATTACTATATATTTTTTCAATTTTACCCTTGCTATTTCGAAACAGAATGTTGTACTTTCATCAGCCGGTAATGCCATAAATCCGCAACCGGAAAATTTGGAGTGTAACATGATTGCTTTATTTAAAATGAAAACACAATGGTTACTACAACAGAACACCAGACTTTGCTGGCCGAGTGCCAGCAATGGCGTGATCAGCTCCGCCATTATCGCGAAGAATTAAACCAGCTGCGCAACCAACTTTACACCGCAGCAGCTGGAAAAACCGACAAAGAATTTCTTAAAGAAGTGGAACATTACCACAACCAGTTTC
>JBKJNG010000011.1:0-4901 GCA_046596065.1 Phnomibacter sp.
ATCTGGATAATAGGCGGCGATCGTAACCCGAGAGCAGCAACCAATGATCTTGAAATCTGGCGAGCAATGGCTGCCGGTGTTGAAGAGGGTGTTGGCGGTCAAGATAAAGCGTTGATGAGTTTTCATCCGCAGGGTGTAGCGGAAGGTGCTTCACAATGGTTTCACAATGATAGCTGGTTCGATTTTAATATGTTTCAAACGGGGCATTGCACAGACCAACCTGTGTATGATAAAATATTAGCATCTTACAATCGCTTGCCAACAAAACCGGTAATCGATGGCGAACCTATTTATGAAAATATTCCTATTTGTTTTGATGAAAAAGATATGGGAAAGTCCAGTGCGTATGATGTGCGGAAAGCTGCTTATAATGCTTTATTTGCCGGCGCTTTTGGGCATACCTACGGCTGCAATGATATCTGGCAAATGCACACACAAGCATATGAGGCAGTATTAGGATCTAATTTATTTTATAAAGAAGCCATGGAATTAAATGGTGCCAATCAAATGAAATTTGTAAGAAGGTTGTTGGAATCCCGACCGGTTTTAGAGAGAGTTCCTGATCAGACATTAGTAGTAGAAAGTAACTTATTTGCAGGTGAACGCATCCAGGCTACGCATGGCAAAGACTATGCTTTTATTTACTCGGCTCAGGGAAGATCAATCACCGTAAATATGGGGAAAATATCAGGAACAAAAATCACAGCGTCCTGGTACAATCCACGCAACGGTGTAAGCAAGGAGGCAGGAAGTTTTGATAACAAAGGCCAACAAAAATTTGATGCTCCCACTGTTGGCGACGGTCAGGATTGGGTGTTAATATTAGACGATGAAAGTAAGCACTATGTAAAACCATAATATAAAACTTCGCTGTGCGATAATAGGAACTGGTTTTTGGGCAAATTACCAAATTGCTGCCTGGTTAGAAATACCCGGAGTACAAATTGTGGCATTGTATAACCGTACTAAATACAAGGCCGAAGCAATCAATGAAAAATTTAGATTGAATGCAAATGTTTACGATGATTATGAAGCGTTGCTAAAAAATGAAACTATCGATTTTGTAGACATTATTACGGATGTGGATTCGCATGAAATGTTTACCGTAATGGCTGCGAAAAAAGGGATTCATGTTGTTTGTCAAAAACCAATGGCTGCTACTTTTAAGCAGGCCAGCTACATGGTGGAAACCTGTAAAAATGCTGGAGTAAATTTTTTTATACATGAAAACTTTCGTTGGCAGGCACCCATCCGCAAGTTAAAAACTGCACTGGATGTCGGCGTAATTGGCAAACCGTTTAAAGCCCGTGTTTCGTTTTGCTCAGCGTTTCCGGTATTTGAGAATCAGCCATTTTTAGCAACATTGGATCGATTCATTTTAATGGATATTGGTTCGCATGTGCTGGATATTTGTCGTTTTTTATTTGGCGAAGTTAGTAGTTTATATTGCCTTTCGGAAAGGGTAAATCCAACAATTAAGGGCGAAGATGTAGCCAACGTGCTGATGGAAATGAGCAATGGAATGCACTGCTACGCCGAAATGAGTTACGCTAGTATTTTAGAAAAAGAAGCGTTTCCCCAAACACTGGTTTTAATTGAAGGAGAGAAGGGCAGCTTACAGTTAACCAACGATTTTGAATTAAAAGTTATTACACGTGATGGGGTTATTGTTAGAGAAATTATTAACCCAAAAATGTATAACTGGCTCGATCCTGCTTATGCAGTGGTTCATTCATCCATTGTAGATTGTAATGTCGATATTTTAAATGGATTAAAGGGCGGATTTTGCGAAACAACAGGAGCCGATAATTTAAAAACCGTTGCCTTGGTTTGGAAAAGTTATGAGTCTGCAACAGCGGCAAAAAAAATAACTGTATGAAGCTTTGCTTAAAAAATATCTCTAAATCTTTTGAGGTTGTAAAAGCCTTGCAGGATCTGTCGCTGGAATTTCATGAGGGTGAGGTTCATGCCATCTGTGGTGAAAATGGTGCAGGCAAAAGTACTTTGATGAATATTTTAACAGGCAATATTCAACCCGATGCCGGTGATATTTTATTAGACAATCAAAAAGTTATTATTCATAATAATCAATTTGCCCGTAGCCTGGGCATCAACATTGTTTACCAGGAACGCAGCCTTACAGATGGATTGTCGGTGGCTGAAAATATTTTCCCTTTTCCTCCCACCAAATCTTTTGGCAGAATCAATTTTGTACAATTAAATCAGCAAACAACTGCGCTGTTACAACAATTAGAAATCAGGGAATTTCTGCCTGAGACAATGGTAGCAACACTTTCACCGGCACAAAAAACGCTGGTGGAAATTGCCAAAGCACTCGCCACCAATCCTGCGATTTTATTGTTGGATGAACCAACAGCTTCGTTAACAGAAAAAGAAACAACATTACTTTTTTCTGTAATCCGAACGCTAAAACAACTAGGCGTCACCGTGCTGTACATTTCTCACCGGATGGCCGAAATTAAAATGATTGCCGAAAAGGTATCTGTACTAAAAGATGGAAAATACCAGGACACTTTATTAACGAAAAACTGCACAACTGAGGATATAATACGCCTGATGGTTGGCCGGGATTTGCAACAAGTGGATGTGGCTACGCACGCAACCGGAGAAGTTATTTTATCCGTGAGGAATCTTTGTGGAAAAGGGTTTAATGATATCAGCTTCGATTTAAAAAAAGGCGAAATTTTGGGCTTGGGTGGCCTGGTAGGAGCAGGCAGAACCGAATTGGCAATGGCCATCTTTGGAGCTACAAAAATTGATAGTGGTGCTATTTTTAAAAATGGTCAACGTATAAATAACAGGCATCCAAAACAAGCCATCGAAAACGGTATTGCATACTTACCCGAGGAGCGTACAACCCTGGGTGTGTTTTTGCAAAAGTCTATTGCAGAAAATATTGTTTCGGCACAACTGTATGGTAAGGGATATAGTGTAAAAACAAACAATCAAAAAGCCGGTCTATATGCTAAAACACTCAACATCCGCAGCGCTTCCGTGCAGCAATTAATGAGTAAGCTGAGTGGCGGCAATCAACAAAAAGTGGTATTGGCCAAATGGTTGAATACACAACCCGATGTGTTGATAGTGGATGAACCCACACATGGTATTGACATTGGCGCCAAGCTTGAAATTTATAAAATACTCAAACAGCTCACAGCAGATGGCAAATCAATTTTATTAATCTCAAGTGAATTAGAAGAATTATTGCTTTTATCAGACCGCATTGCTGTAATGCGGGAGGGTAAATTAAAAGACATTTTAAATAAAATGGAAACATCCGAAAACGAAATAATCAAACTGGCCGCTCAATAAAATTAATGATGATAAAAGACAGAATAGTCACGCTGAGTGCCACCATTTTATTGATGTGCATAGTTATGTCCTTTCTCTACCCCAGTCAATTTCCTACGGTGGAGAATTTCTCTCAAATTATGCTCAATTTATCTATTGATACCATTGTGGCGGTTGGCATGATGTTGCTGATGATATCGGGTGTTTTCGATCTTTCGGTAGGATCAATCGTTGCTTTTTCCGGCGGATTGGCTGGCTATTTAATGTATTATCACGATGCAAATTTTTTGCTGGCCATTGCCTCAGCATTATCTGGTTCGTTACTGATTGGTTTTATCAACGGTTTTTTAATTACAAAAATTGGTATCAACCCAATGATTCAAACCCTTGCCATGATGGGGATAGTTCGTGGTTTGGCGTTAATGCTGAGCGGAGCAGGCATTCAGAATTTTCCGTATGAATATAATTACATTGGACAGGTAAAGCTATTGGGTTTACAATCGCCTATATGGTACATGCTGGCAATCGTTTTAATGTTTAGTTACCTGTTTAAAAACATGGCATTTTTCAGGCGGTATTATTTTATTGGCAGCAATGAAAAGGCAGCCTATTTATCGGGCATTGAAGTAGAAAAAATGAAGCTGTGGGCATTTGTTATCGTGGCCCTGCTGGCAGGTATTGCCGGTGTTTTATTAAGCTCCAGGTTAGGTGCTGCACTATCTACCAGTGGTAAAGGTTTAGAGTTGAGAGTTATTACGGCCGTTATCCTCGGCGGCGCAAGCCTTTCTGGTGGACAAGGGAAAATTGTGGGTGCATTTTTAGGCGCCGCATTTATGGGCATTGTTGGCAACATTCTTATTCTAACCAGGGTTTCAGGCTATTGGCAGGAAATCATTTTAGGAATTATATTAATACTTGCGGTAGGAATTGATCAACTTATTCAGAAGAAAAAATAGCAGGATGAATGATATAAAAGCGATTTTATCTTACCTGGTCATTATTTTATTACCATCTGCCTGCGAGGCACCACCCCGTACAGATGGCAAGGGTAATAACCTTCATACAACAGAATTTATTACGGCTGATGCTGTTTCTGCCAATGAAGAATACGTAATGATTACAACCGCCATCAATATGCCCATGTATGTAAATCACGACCAGGCAGCTTTTAAAAAATGGGCGAAGAAAATGGGTGTGAAGGCCAGCATTTTAGGCCCTTCCGAATGGGATATTCCTGCGCAAATTGCAACTTTTGAACAGGTAATACCACAGAAACCTGCAGGCTTTTTAATCAATGGTACCGATCCTGGCATGGCCCAGGTAATAAATAAAGCGGTAGATGCCGGCATACCTACGGTGGTGTATGATTCTGATATTCCCGGAGCAAGGCAGCACTGTTTTATTGGATCTGACTGGTACGAGATGGGCCGTTTGCAGGGAGAAAGGATGGTGAAAATATTGAATGGAAAAGGAAAAGTAGTTGTGATGGGTATTTTAGGCATGACGAATATGGAAGCGGGCTTTCAAGGTTTTCTGGATGTGATAAAAAAATATCCGGCAATGGAATTTATTGGCAAGTACGATGACAA
>JBKJNG010000595.1:0-6747 GCA_046596065.1 Phnomibacter sp.
AATTGTATTTACACAGCGCCCACTGCCATCCGCAGTTTGATGAGTTATGGCACCAGCTTTATTGAAGGGAAAGATTTATCGAGTTTAAAAGTATTGGGTACCGTAGGCGAGCCGATCAACGAAGAAGCCTGGCATTGGTACGATCAAAATATTGGCAAAGGCAAATGTCCCATCATAGATACCTGGTGGCAAACAGAAACCGGCGGCGGTCTTATTAGCAATCTTGCAGGTGTTACGCCGGCTAAGCCGAGTTGGGCCACACTACCGTTACCCGGCGTACAACCGTTACTGGTAGATGAGCAAGGGGTGGAAGTTACGCAGCCTGATGAAGATGGAATACTGAAAGGAAATCTCTGCATCAAAGCGCCGTGGCCAGGCATTTTGAGAACTACCTATGGCGATCATGAGCGTTGCCGCCTTAATTATTTTGCTACCTATCCCAATTTATATTTCACCGGCGATGGTGCACTCAAAGATGCCGATGGCAATTACCGCATCACCGGCAGGGTAGACGATGTGCTTAACATTAGCGGTCATCGTATTGGCACTGCCGAAGTAGAGAACGCCATCAACATGCACTCAGGAGTGGTAGAGAGTGCCGTAGTAGGATATCCGCACGACATAAAAGGGCAGGGCATTTATGCCTATGTAATTTATAATGGTCACCATGGCGACGAAGACATGAGGCGCCAGGATATTTTGCAAACTGTTGCAAGAGTCATCGGCCCCATTGCTAAACCAGACAAAATCCAATTCGTAAAAGGACTCCCAAAAACCCGCAGCGGAAAAATTATGCGGCGCATCCTTAGAAAAATTGCCGAAGGCGAAATGACAAACCTGGGCGATACCAGCACGCTCTTAGAACCTGCTGTGGTGGATGAGATTAAAGACGGTAGGCTTTGAGGTTAGTTCAGGTTAATTAGTAGATTAGTTAATTAGTGGATTAGTGGATTAGAGGGTTAGTGGATTGGTTGATTAGTGGGTTAGTGGAGTGGTTGATTAGTGGGTTGGTGGATTAGTAAATTAGTTAATTAGTTGATCAGTGGCTTAGTGGATTGGTTGATTGGTGAAAATTAGCCAGTAGAATCTATTGATTGAATCGGGCACTCTTGAGCCAATAGTGCATTAAAGGCGGCTTTACCGAATTCGTTTAAGGTTACAGGAGAATAAGACACAGTCTTGTTTAAAGCTGCACAATTTCTATAAATGTTCAGATGGCTCGAAATACAGTCGGTACAAATATTAGTTGATTGATCCCCGCACGCTACAGGATCCGAGGTATATTTATACATAGCCAGGTATTTTTGTTCGCCTTTTACTACATAAGCCTCACGAAGTGATTAAATTTTAATGAATAGTATTACCTTTTCCCACATTAAAACTAAGCTCACATATCGTCACTTCACCGCAAGCAACTATTTGTTTTACTTACTGGCTCTAACCATGGTGTGCTTTCATGCAGCCACTGCACAAACCAGTTATCATGTATCTACAGGGCAGGGTTTATCTACCAACCAGTTAACGGTATTAATAAGAAGCAAGCAAAATAATATGTGGTTTGGTAGTTACAATGGGTTGCTAAAGCATGAGGGCACAGCCATAAAAGTATACAATAAATCTGGCAGGGATGCTGCATCATTGAGCAGCAAAGAGGTGCATGCTATCTTCGAAGACAGGTTGGGCTACATATGGGCGGGCACAACCGGAGGGTTGGACAAACTCAATCCCCGAAACGGTTTCATCAGTCATTATGAGCTTAAAGATGGTAATCATTCAGATGACCAGATTGGTTATATCATTAGTATTTTCCAGGATGACAAAGATGATATTTGGGTGGTAACTGAGGTAGGGTTGTTCATCGTAAATTATCAAACAGGCAAGTATACCCAGCTGAAAGAGCAGGTAAAGTCGAAAGATGGAATTCCTGATTACAATATTCTTTACAAAGGCTCGGTAAAAACAAAAACTGGTATCTGGATGTATGCTTCAGGCTATATCATATTTTATGAGTTTAAGAGCAGGCATTTTTTTCACCAGTATAATAATCCTGACAATAAAGAAATATTCAAACTTAGAGCCGGAAATAATTTTGATGCTAAAAGTGAATTGTGTGTAGATTCTGCCAATAACCTGTATTTTATTTTCAATAATACCTTGTTGATGAAATATAATATAGTGGCCAATAAATTAGACTCATTCAAGTTTGATTTTCCTAAAAATGCCTGGAATTGTTGCTATGCTTTGGCTGCCGACTACAAGGGCAATATCTGGATAGGATTCCGATACGGCGGTCTCTTACACTTCAACCAACAAAACCTTCAGTTCACTTCTATAAGAAATGTAGATGCCAACAGTTTGGTACAATCCGATTACGTGTATTCTATTTGCGAAGATTACCTTAAACGTATGTGGGTAACCACTAACAGCGGCATATTTATCATTAATTATTATGATAGTACCGTTAACCAATGGTACCTGAGCGATGAAAAAGACTTTCTAAACATTAACTATCCGGCCGATATTATTTCGCAGGACGAAAGCGGTAACATCTACATTCCATACCGCACGGGGGGCTTATTTAAGTACAATGTATTTACCAACGATAACCAATATTACCCCGTTCCCAATAGCCTGAAAGGATTTGGATATGTGTACACGGGCGAAAAAAGTAAATTGTACATCAGTGCCAACCAAACATTGATACCAGCCGATATTACGAAGCCGCTCACAATCTCTGCTGAAGGGCCCGGTAACATGTACAAATTGTTGTCCCGCATTCCATCGCCGGTAAACTGGGTTTTTAGATATACAGATAGGGCTATCTATATTAAAAAAAGCGATGGTAACATTTATTATTACAATGGAACCGACAGTCTTGAAAAACTTAGAAGTGCAGGCTATGCAAAATTGGCTTGCGTTTCTTACGATAGTACTCATTTGTTATTCTTAACACGGGATGGTGATATTGTACGCCGAAATTTGAGCACGTTAAAGATGGATACCTTTTTAATTTTTAAAAAATTAAGGGAGGTTGGTTTCTCTTATGCAAATACAAGGGACATGGCAGATGATGGCAATGGCAACATTTGGGTTACTTCTCAAAATGGATTAATCAAATACAACATGCACAGTCAGTCTGTTTCAATATATACTACTGCAAATGGTTTGCTCCACGATTTTAGTATTTCCATTTGTGCTGATTCTAAAAAAAGACTGTGGGTTGGTTCTATGGGTGGGATAAACCTCTATGATCCTAATCAAAACTACTTCGTCAATGTTTTTCCGGAGTCGCCCGATAAGACAAGTAACTATTTTGGAAGTTGCCTGGAAGCAAAAGACGGCCACATCTATTTTCTATTTGGGGGAAAGCTGGTAAATGTGAACCCAGATGCATTCCTCAGGCAAAAGCCTGCAGATAGAATCTTACAGGTGCAGGAGGTGCAGGTAAATGGAAGTTCGGTTTCTATTGAACCATTAATGCTGTCAAATTTATCTTACGAGCAAAATAGAATTTATGTTCGCTTTGGCTTATTGGAATTTGCGGAACCCGAAAAGGTAAAATATTATTATCAGTTAACTGGGCTAGATAGCAGCTGGGTCGAGTTGGGTAATCGGTCTGAGCTTACCTTCAATTCTTTGCAGCCCGGAAACTACAGTCTAAATATAAAAGCCATCGACGTAAATGGAAACGAGATTAAATCCGGCCTTTCTATACCAATCCATATTAACTGGCCTTTTTGGAAAACCTGGTGGTTTATTCTACTTACGGCATCGCTGGTAATTTTTTCTTTTGTCTACATCTTAAAATGGCGGGAGAAAAATATAAAGGCCCTGGAGGCTGGCAAAACGAATCTTCAGCAACTTACTGCCGAAAAATATAAAATGCAGTTTGAAAACGAACAGATAAGCCGGTTTTTTACCACCTCCATGCTTAACAAAAATGACGTAGATGATGTGTTGTGGGATGTGGCCAAAAACCTGATTAGCAAACTTGGTTTTGTAGATTGTATTATTTATCTCTGGAATGCTGATAAAACAAAGCTGATTCAGAAAGCTGGCTATGGTTCTAAAGGCTCGATAGAAGAATTAAAAAACCACCGCTTCGAAGTGGAGCCTGGCAGTGGTATTGTGGGAACGGTAGCCAGCACAGGTATGCCGCTCATTGTTCAAGATACCCGCAATGATGAGCGTTATATAGTAGACGATGAGCAACGCTTGAGCGAACTATGTGTACCCACTAAATACAACGATGAATTGCTCGGTGTTATCGACAGCGAACATTTTCAAAAGAACTTTTTTACCAGTCAGCATTTACAGGCCTTGAGTACCATTGCCACATTGGTGGCCAGTAAAATAAAAGCGATAGAAGCGGAGCAGCACTTGCGCCACCAAAAAGCTGAACTGGCTGATATTAACCAGCAACTGGCCGAAGTTCAATTAGCCGCCCTTCGCAGCCAGATGAACCCTCATTTTATTTTTAATGCGCTCAATTCTATTAAGAAATTTGTAATTGCTAATGAACCCATAAATGCGGAGAAATATCTTGGAAAGTTTTCTAAATTAATCCGTTCCATTTTAGATAACAGTCGTAGCGGAATGGTTACGGTAGAAAAAGAAGTGCAGCTGCTGAAACTCTACCTGGACCTGGAGCAGTTACGTTTTGGTGAAAGATTAACCTATACCATTACAGTAGATGAGACTATCAACATGGGCGACACAGTAATTCCTTCTATGATTGTGCAACCTTTTGTGGAGAATGCAATGTTGCATGGCATCATGCACCGGGATAATGGTGGCAAAGTAGCCGTCGTTTTTTCTAATCAAACAGACTGGCTGCAGATAACCATTGAAGACAATGGCGTGGGGAGAAAAAGCTCGGCTGCCTTTAAAAGTGAAAATGCCGAGCCCCATCATTCTATTGGCATTGAGGTAGCCACCAAAAGATTAATCGCACTTAAAAGAAATAATGATACCCCTGCGGGTATAGAAATAATTGACCTTGTTGATGAGGATGGACAGGGCCTGGGTACTAAGGTAATTATTGCAATTCCCATCTATTAAAACAACAGACATGATAAGAACCATTATTATTGAAGATGAGCCTATGAGCCGGGATATGCTCACGCTTATGTTGAAAAGGTATAGCAACGACATAGAGATCATTGATACCTGCTCTAACCCTACAGATGGAATAGAAAGCATTGCGAAACATCAGCCAGACCTGATTTTTTTAGACATTCAAATGCCCAAAATGAACGGGTTTGATATGCTGAAAAAAATTCCCAGTATAAATTTCGAAGTGATTTTTACCACCGCATTTGATCAATATGCCATCAATGCGATCCGCATCAGCGCCCTCGATTACCTGTTAAAACCAGTAGATGATGAGGATCTTGCTGCTGCCATAGAAAAATGTAAACAGCGGTTGGTTGACAAAAAGCCATCGTTGCAGTTTGAAAACCTATTTAATAATCTTACCAACAAAAATCCTTTGGATAAAACAATTGCCTTGTCTGCATCCGATGGAATAAGTTTTATAAAGATGAGCGACATCTTGAGGGTGGAAGCCAATGGTCGCTATGCGAAGTTTTATTTGCTCAATAAAGAAACCATTTTGGTAAGTAAAACCTTGGGCGATTTTGAAGATGTTCTATCGGCCAATCAATTTTTTCGTATCCATGATTCTGCCATCATCAACCTCAACCATATAAAAAAATACATAAGGGGAGATGGCGGTACGGTGATTCTCTCAGACAATACCGAGCTAGATGTAGCCCGCAGGCGTAAAGAAGATTTTGTGAAGCTCATTCCCAGGATATAAAACTTTCTCCTTCGCCGCTTAGTGCGAGATTACGTCCAGCTAAAACTTCCTTTTCGCCAAAGGATACAGCCGGCATTTTATATGATTCTACCTAAGTTATTTTGTATAATTATTCAAATAATTTCGGTGAGCATGATTACATCATTGGCAATTGGAAGCATATCTCTATTTCTACTATGCGCATTCTATTTTTCTTTCAGGTCTATACCAGCTAAAAATATCCATCGCCTGTCAGCAACATTTGATTTGGAGAATGCGTCTAACGGAGAAACCGATGCAGAAGGCATCCAGCAACCTCCCCATGAAGAAGTGTGGTGGCACCAACTTGAGTTAGCTGATCAATTAGACCTTGCGGTGCAGCTTGCAAAAAAAGCTTTGCCCACCTGGGAAAAATATGCTGCAGAAAACGAGCTGGTCTATCGCAATGCCGGAACCGGACCTTTCCTAAAAATTGACCAGCAGTTGCTGTTCGATGTACTGCGGGATGTTCAGCAACTTTACCATTCCGGCGCAGCAAACAGCAACAAATTGCTGCATCAATACTACGATAGTTTTGTGGGGCCGGTTGTGGCCATGCAGGATGGCGACTGGCCGGCAACCTATCCGGTTAAGAAAATCTTCCTTGCTGTTTACAACATTATCAAAAGTACCTTGGAGCAAAATAATCCGGGCAACACAAAAAATCTCCTCTCCGTTTCTATCAATCAATCGCTCGATTGCCTTGATATTTCTGGCGCTCAAAGCAAGCTGGAAATCATCGAATTCTTATCAGCCTTTAAAAATACATTAGACAGACAGGCTGGTTAGGCACAATAATTTTACCCTGCATTGTGAAGATATCCCTAACGTGGTACTTTACTTTTCTTAAGAAAGGTTGAGCTTTTTTATGCAGGTAGGAACCCTTAAATCTTTACCGTCAATACCTT
>JBKJNG010000655.1:0-2686 GCA_046596065.1 Phnomibacter sp.
CAGGCAACAGCCAGCATTCGTCTTGCCAAAGAATTTGGCTTTATTGATCTTACGATCGATCTTATTTATGGTACTCCAACCCTAACCGACGATCAATGGAAAGCGAATGTTGCCACAGCTATCGAACTCGGGGTAAATCATTTAAGCTGTTATGCGCTTACCGTGGAAGACAATACCGCTTTAAACTATTTTATAAAGAAGGGGAAAGTACCACCTGTTGATGATGTAAAACAGGGCAGGCATTTTGAGTTGCTGCTGCAATGGATGGATGAAGCCGGATTTGAACAATACGAGATCAGCAATTTTTCGAAGCCGGGGCATCGGAGCCAGCACAACAGTAATTATTGGTCGGGCAATGCCTATTATGGATTTGGGCCAGCGGCGCATTCATTTGATGGTGAAAAAACACGCTGGTGGAACCTAGCTAATAATGCCTTGTACATTGATACAATGAATGCAGGCCAACTGGTATTTGAATTTGAAATATTAACCCCTGTTCAGCGGATAAATGAACAGGTAATGACCTGCCTTAGAACAAGTGAAGGATTAGCCCTTGCAATATTGGAAGAACAGTTTATGAACCTGAAAAATGGAAAGCAAATAACCGATCGTTTTTTTGTCCTTTTAAAAAAATACGAAAGCGAAGGTTTATTGTTGATTGAAGATGGGAAAGCAAGACTTACCAGGCCTGGCAAATTATTTGCGGACGGAATTGCCTCCTGCCTGTTTCTTGATTAAACGATTAATGCTTTTTATGGAAAATAGCCTTGCCAGCCTGCATAATAATCAATAGCACCAACAATGCAGCGGTTAACTGGCTTCCTAATATGGTAAATGAAAATGGCATAGCTCCGTTGTATGAAAGTACGATGCTTTTCACCCGATAAATGTTACAACCTGCAAAAAATAAATAAGCGGCAATATTTGTTTACCGAAGGGCCTGTTCAATGTTTACAAAGCCTTCATCAGCGGGCATTTGGTCCCATAGTATTTCATAAATGGTTCTTGCAATTGGCATATCGGCCTGTATAATCTTATTTATCCCGAACAAACCTTTGCTCGCCGGATAACCCTCTGCCACCATGTTCATTTCAAGTTGTGCCACTTTAACACTGTAACCCTTGCCAATCATATTGCCAAAGGTTCGGTTACGGCTGAATAAAGAATAGCAGGTAACCAGCAAATCTCCCAAGTATACGCTGCTTGCATAATTTATTTTATTGGTATCGGGGGCTGCTTTGTGCTCCATTACTTTTCGTAAAAAATGCACCATTTCATCGGCAGAATTGGCAATATAAACACTCAAAAAATTATCGCCGTATTCAAGGCCGTGTGCAATGCCTGCACCTACAGCATAAATGTTTTTTAATACCGCTGCATATTGCGTTCCCCAAATATCGTGGCTTACAATAGTATTCAAATAATAGGTTTTAAAATAACCGGCAATTATTTCAGTTGCAATTACATCTTCCCCGCTAAAAGTGAGATACGATAATTTTTCAGCAGCTACTTCTTCCGCATGGCAGGGCCCCATTATATTAAAGAAATTATTTACCGGCACATTGAAATGTTCAGCCAAATATTCATTCAATAATTGATTGGTACCGGGCAACACCCCTTTTACACCTGATATAATTTTTTTGCCTTTAAAAATGTCATTTGGCAGCGCATCAAAATGGTTAAGTAAATAGGAGGAAGGAACGCAAACCACCAGCGTATCGCTATTGGCAATAACCGTTTGCAGGTTATCATCCATACTTAGCAGGCTGGTATTAAAATAAACAGAACTCAGGTAGTGCGGATTGTGTTTCCGCTTGCGTATATGATCTATCACTTTCGCATTCCTGATCCACCAATTAATAGTATGATCGTTATCCGTTAGCATTTTTGCTAATGCTGTAGCCCAGCTACCGCCACCTATAATTCCGAATTTCATACAATGAAAATAAAGGCGAAGTAAATTTCCGACACAAAAAACTTACAACCACCGTATAAATGATCTGAACCGAATTTTAATTGCCAGCGGCCCAAAACGGGCATGAACATGAAATTCCTTTCGATTAAAGTCCATTCAATCTTCGTAAAACCAATACTTACATTTGATTTCCCTATAACAATTAATACATGGAGAATTTGCCAGAAAAAAGCACCGTTTTTTACTTTTCCACAATAAAAATACTAAGGTAATTGTTGAAGTTATAGTTGGTGGTGAAACCGTTTGGCTCACCAAAAAGTAATGGCTCAACTCTTTAATTGTAGTACAGATAATATTTCCCTGCACCTTAAAATATTTTTACTGAACAGGAACTTGACCAATTTTCAGTGACCGAGGAATTCTCGGCAACTGCAACTGATGGAAAGAATTATAAAACCAGGTTTTATAATCTGGATGCCATCATTTCGGTTGGCTATCGGTTAAATTCTGCAAAGGCTACCCAATTTCGTATTTGGGCTACCAAAACCCTGAAAGATTACATTATTAAAGGGTTTGCCATTGACAGCGAGCAGCATAAACAAGGAGGAAATTTGTTTGGCAAAGATTATTTTGATGAACTGTTATAGAAAACAAGATTAATAAGATCAAGTGAAAGAAGCTTTTATCAAAAAATTACAGATATCTACTCTCTTGCCGCTGGTTACAATAAAACCGATCCCATTACCAAAAAAAAATTTCGTTTCTGTTCAA
>JBKJNG010000014.1:0-3565 GCA_046596065.1 Phnomibacter sp.
AACATTCACGCTGGGTCATAATTTCTCATTGTAATTTAAAATCTCATAACTATGTATAGTATCAAGAAATGTTTTATTTTTCTCGTCTGCCTTTCTCTTTTCTCCTGTACAAAATTGGATGAAAATTTTCGGAGTGAGTTGGCACAAAGAAATACAAGCGATATAAAAGCTTCTCAGTTGTTGGCAAGTGCTTATTCTTCTATTGCGGGGCCATTTCAGGGCAACAGCGATCTTTGGGCCCTACAAACATTAAGTACCGATGAAGGTATCCCGCCAACCCGGGCAGGTGACTGGGATGATAATGGTAACTGGAGAAAGGTTTCAAGCAAAACATGGAATGCTGACCTGGCACAGGTTAGGGGCCAATTTGAATCCTTATTAGGAACTCAATTTGCGGCTTCCAATGTACTCCAGTTTAATCCCTCGCCACAGGAAGCTGCCGAGGCAAGATTTATCCGCGCCTTTTCCATGTACTGGGTAGTGGATGGTTACGACCAGGTACCTTACAGGGAAGATTTAACCAACTATAAAGTGTTGCCGACAACATTGAAAGGCTTGGAAGCAGTAGATTTTATAGTAAAAGAATTAAATGAAAGTCTTCCAGCTCTTCCTGATGGCGGGCCAGCTTATGTAGCCAATAAAGACGCTGTTAAAGCTTTATTAATGAAGATTTACCTGAATAAAGGAGTATATGCAAACAGGAACGCACCAACTTTTGCTCCAGAGGATATGAACAAGGTGATCGCTTTGGCAGACGAAATCATTAGCAGCGGCAAGTATTCATTGAACAGCAACTATTTCGACAATTTTGCACCCAATAACAATGTAAAGTCTACGGAAAACATCTTTACATTTTTAAACGATCCGGCTTCTAACCGTGGTCAAAACGTACGTGGCTTCACCTTCATGGTTTCGCACTATAATCAAAACCCGGGCGGATGGAATGGGTTTGCCACACTTTCAGATTTTTACGACAAATTTGAAGCAACTGACCAAAGGCGGGGAGTAGCCTATACTTACCCGGGAGCCTTACCTAACCCTGGAAATAGGGTGAATGTGGGATTTAGAATTGGACAGCAGTATAATTTAACCACCGACGCGCCTTTAAATGCGAGAAATCCAGCCGATAAACCGTTAGCATTTACAAGGGAAGTAAAGCTAATCGAAACCGATCCGGCTACCCTCGAGTTGACCGGTATCAGGCCAATTAAATATGCGTATGATTATGGTACACCGGGCGACCAAAAAGACAATGATTTCGCAGTTTTTAGATTAGCAGATGTAATGCTGATGAAAGCTGAGGCCTTGTTACGGACAGGAAAGGCTTCAGAAGGGCTTGCTTTAGTTAATGCGGTTCGCACCAAACGCGGCGTAGCTGACCTGGCGACTCTCACGCTGGACAATTTGCTCGACGAAAGAGGCAGAGAACTTTATTGGGAAGGTTACAGGAGGCAGGATTTAATTCGCTTTGGCAAATATTTGCTTGCTTACCAGGAAAAACCAGCAGCTCCAGCCACTGCGGTGCTGTTTCCAATTCCAGGAACGCAGCTTGCAGTTAATCCGAATCTTACGCAGAATCCGGGATACTAGTTTTTTCGAATTATACAATTCTTCTAAAAGAGGCCGTTGCAACAGCGGCCTCTTTATTTTTGAACAATAACGACTACTATGGGCCGCAGGTTTCCTTTTTTCTTTTTAATACTCATGCTTTTTGCCTGCCATAAAAGTGAACCCAATAATAAAAACCCGCATGCATTATTTCAACTTAAGGAGAATACAGGAATCAATTTTTCCAATACCATTAAAAACAGCGATTCGTTCAACATTTTTAGTTACCGAAATTTTTACAATGGAGGAGGTGCAGCTATTGGTGATATAAACAACGATGGCCTAGCCGATGTGTTTTTTACTGCTAATATGGGCAGTAATAAACTATACCTCAACAAAGGTGGTTTTCGTTTCGACGATATTTCATTGAAAGCCGGCTTCACAGAAAAAAAAGATTGGAGCACCGGCGTGGTAATGGTGGATATAAACCACGACGGGTGGCTGGATATTTATGTTTGCAATGCTGGATATATTGATGGAAAAATGCCCCGCAACCAGTTGTTCATCAACAACCACGATCTCACTTTCTCTGATTCAGCCGATGTGTATGGACTTACAAATGAAGGTGGCTATTGTACACATGCAGCCTTTTTTGATTATGACATGGATGGCGATCTCGACTGCTTTATAATCAACAACAGTTTTATACCTGTAAACACGCTTAATTATGCCAACAACAGGGATGTGAGGGCTAAAGACTGGCCGGTGAAAGATTTTTTGAAAGGTGGTGGCGACCGCTTTCTCCGCAACGACAATGGAAAGTTTACTGATATTAGCCAGCAAGCCGGCGTACACGGAAGCCTTATAAGCTTTGGACTTGGGGTAACCGTGGGAGATGTTAACGGCGACCTTTGGCCAGATGTATACGTTAGTAACGATTTTTTTGAAAGAGACTATTTATACATCAACCAGAAAGATGGCACCTTTAAGGATGAACTGGAACAGCGAACGGAACATATAAGTCACTCGAGTATGGGTGCGGATATGGCCGATATAAATAACGATGGATTGCCTGATATTTTTGTAACAGAAATGTTGCCGGATGATGATATCCGGTTAAAAACAACTACCTCTTTTGAAGGCATTGATGTACAAAAAATAAAAGTAAATTCTGGCTTTTATCACCAGTTCATGCAAAATACCCTTCAGGTAAACAGGGGGGACGGCAGGTTTTCCGAAGCAGCTTTTTACAGTGGTATAGCCGCAACCGACTGGAGTTGGGGTGGGTTGATATTTGATGCAGACAACGATGGATTGAATGATATTTATGTATGCAATGGTATTTACAACGATGTAACCGACCAGGATTTTATAGATTTTTTTGCCAATGATATTATCCAGAAAATGGCGCTTACAGGTAAAAAGGAAGAAATGCAACAGGTAATTTCCAAAATGTCTTCGCGACCCATTGCCAATAGAGCCTTTAAAAATGCAGGCAATATGAAGTTTCAGGATGCCGGCCAGGAATGGGGTTTCGAAAAACCTTCGTTTTCCAATGGTGCTGCTTACGGCGATTTGGATAACGATGGCGACCTTGACCTGGTAGTAAACAATGTGAATGAGCCGTGTTTTGTATATAAAAACAATAGCAGGGAAACCCGAAAAAGTAATTTTATAGGTATTCGTTTAAAAGGAAAAGGCGAAAATACATTCGCGGTAGGAAGCACCATAAAACTATATCAGCAGGGAGAAATTATTAGCCGGGAAATAATTCCAAGCCGGGGCTTTCAATCATCGGTTGATTATCAATCGGTGATTGGGATAGGCGCCAAAGCAGTTGATTCGATGATCATTATTTGGCCCGATCAGACATATAATGTTTATAAAAATCCCGCTATCGACAGTTTTCAAACTTATGTGCAAGGCGAGGGAACCAATAAATATAAGGTCAAATCGCCCGAATTCGTATCGTTATTAAAGATAGAGAACCAGCCTTTTGACAAGCACCGAGAGGATA
>JBKJNG010000088.1:0-2525 GCA_046596065.1 Phnomibacter sp.
CGTCAACGTGGATTTTTCCCGTTGGTTTCACCAGCGGCTATCCATATTTAAGCCTTTCGGGCTTGGAAAATATAAAGCCTGAAGGCTTAAATCTTAATAAAATCGGGTCCATTCGAGTAATAGAATGCAGAAGTAAATTTCCAAACTCAAAAAGGCTTTCAGGCTTTTGCATCTGGTAAGCCCGAAGGGCCTGAATATAAATAGCCGCTTATTTAACCAATTAACAACCGCTTGAATTCTTCACGAAACGTTTCTTTCCTATGGTGTTCTTTTTGATTCTTAATGTAATTAAAAATTATGTCTTTTTCCCGTATTGAATAAGTAAAAGCACCGTATCCTTCCTGCCATCCATCAAAAGCCTGAAACTTACCACTTTCTTTCATCCATATACTGCTTGCTACCTTGATGTCTTTTACGTATTCACTAAGGCATACTGACGGATGTAAGTCCGACATAATATGAATGTGATCTTCTATTCCATTGATGTTGTATAGTTTGCATTGTTTGTTTTTAATAAAGCCGCTGATGTATTTGTATAAGTCCATCTCATTTTTCGACGGAATGGTTGGCCTGCGGTATTTAGTGCCGAATACAATTTGATAATAGATTTGTCGATAAGTTCCCATAATGGTTTTATTTTTTTGGTGACGGACAATTGAAACGGTAAAATACATGCAACGAGCGAATTATTCAACCCCTTCAGGGTTACTAAAATCTTATCCGTTATTAGTCCGCTGGTTTCACCAGCGGATATTGCTGTTTAAGCCCTTCGGGCTTATCAATCGCAAAAGCCTGAAAGGCTTTAATGCTAGTAACCGCAGGTGAAACCCGTGGATCATGTAGCTCATAGTGCATCTTCAACTCACCTCCCGCAATTCGTTCCACCTGGTTGTATGCCTGGGTGAACGGTATTCCTGCCGCATTTTCCAATCTCTCGAAGTGCCCGATGATGCAAACTTTATAGCATCGTCCCGCATGCTGAAATTTACATTATCAATTGTATGCATTAGCTTTTGCATAGCCTTATCCGGATCCGCGGCAAACATGTTCGACTGTACTGCTTCCTGCGATAAAAGACCGCTTAATGTTACGCCAGCCTTCTTGTAAAAATTACCCTCTTCATAAAGGCTTTCTGCTAACTGCAATGCCGGTTTTATCAGCTCGTTTGTTGATGATGTTGCGACAGGAAGCGTGAAATGATTGCTGATCACGGGTCCATGCCTGAAACGTTCCGATGACGCCCTGATTTCTTTTGGCACTACAAACACGCTGATAACGCCGGCCACACTGTGCTGCCTTCTTAATTTTTCCGCAGCCCTCGCGGTGTAAGTTGCCACTGCTTCTTTTATATCTTTTAAATCGGTAACAGGATTACCAAACATGCGTGTGGTGGCTATCATCTTCTTAGTTACAAGTTCATCTTCCATATCAATAGACGGTATTCCCTGCAGTTCTTTCAGCAGTCTGACACCAACAATACCGCCAAGGTTTCGTTTTACAAATGCTTCAGTCATTCTGCTCAATTCATAAGCATTGTAAATATTCAGTTCGTTTAGTTTCACCGCGTATTGGTGACCAACGCCCCATATACTATTTACCGGCATTTTTAAAAGTGCTGCATCTATCTTTTCGGGTGTATCAATCACCACTACACAATTGGTTACAACTTTATTTTTCTTAGCCAAATTATTGGCCGCTTTTGCCAGCACTTTTGTGGGTGCAATTCCTACGGAAACTATTACGCCTGTCCATTGCTCCACTGCCTGTTTTATCTGCAAAGCATATTCGTCCAGGCGACTTTCATCCGCTTCTTTTATGTTTATAAAACATTCATCTACAGAATACACTTCTACATTTTCTTCACCTGCAATTGTGCGTAAAGTTTCCATCACCCGCCAGCTCATATCGCCGTACAAATGATAGTTGCTTGAGAACACTTCCACGTTATTCTTTTGAATGATTTCCTGGTTCATAAAAAACGGCGCGGCCATTCCAACGCCAACACCCTTGGCTTCATCCGTTCGTGAAATAATACAGCCATCGTTATTGCTCAATACGACCACCGGTTTTTTCCAAAGTTTTGGATAAAACACCCGCTCGCAGGAGCAGTAAAAACTGTTACAATCTACAATGGCGATCATGGGGAAAAATTTTACGATGTCGGATGTGGGATGTATGATTTCTGAAATTTAAACCTGTTCATAAAATAGGAAACTGGAAATTTTTAAAATGCGCAATCAATATAAAAAGCCGGCTATTATTTATAAAAAAAATCATGGAGTCTTTGCGGTAATATTTGATTTACATGTGTTGCGCAACACTTAAAAACTATGAGTAACATAACGATGATGATGATTTACATGACCAATGTTTGCTCCATAATAGTTGTATTTACTCACCACTCACTACTCACCATTACACTGCATGAATATTATACATCACCACGCCCCAAACATTAAAATCCGGATCATCCTGCACTTCTATTGGTTGCATCCGCCGGTTGTCGGGTACCAGCTTTATTTGGT
>JBKJNG010000128.1:0-5265 GCA_046596065.1 Phnomibacter sp.
GGTTTGGCAACTATAATCAGTATTGTGGTGCTGGTATTTAGTGCTACAGGAGTTTTTGGCGAAATACAGGATTCGATTAATACCATTTGGCGGCTAAAAGCCAGGCCCAAGAAAGGATGGGTAAAAATGCTTGTAAACCGGTTGCTTAGTTTTTCGATGGTGGTTTCCCTGGGGTTTTTACTGCTGGTAAGTTTATTAATAAATGCTGTTGTAAATGCCATTAGCGACCGGCTTGCCTTACTAATGCCGGAGCTTAGCATTATTGTATTGTATGTGTTTAACCTGCTGTTGGTTTTTGTAATAACCACGTTATTGTTTGGGATAATTTTTAAAGTGTTGCCCGATGCCAAAATAAAATGGAAACACGTATTTGCCGGTGCGATAACTACGGCCTTGTTGTTTATGCTTGGCAAATCGGGCATTAGTTTTTACCTGGGCAGAAGCACAATCAGCAGTACCTATGGCGCCGCAGGCAGCATTATTGTGGTGCTATTATGGGTGTATTATTCTGCAGCCATTTTATATTTCGGTGCCGAGTTTACCCGTAATTTCTCCCAATGGAAAGGCAGCAGAATTTACCCCAACGATTACGCTGTTTGGGTAGAAAAAGTAGAGGTAGAATCCAAGGCCAAACTACAACCGATAGCTGCTGATATTCCCAAAGAGGAAAAGCCTGAGCCCGAAAAAAAGGAGCCCGGCACTCCGTCTTAAATCAGCAGCTAATTGTTGTAACTGATCCGCCAGATTTTATTACTCGTATCATCGGTAACCAGCATTGATCCATCCTGTAATATACAAATGCCTGTAGGGCGGCCATGTACTTTATCACTGTTAACCGGGTCTATAACAAAGCCGGTAAGAAAATCTTGGGGTTTGCCAGTTGGGCGTCCGTTTCTAAAAGGAACAAATACCACTTTGTATCCAGATAATACTGACCGGTTCCATGAACCATGCTGCGCAATAAAAGCGCCATCCTGGTATTTTGTAGGAAAAGCCTTTTTCGTGTAAAAAGCAAGCCCTAATGATGCCGTATGCGAGCCAAGATTTACGTCGGGAACAATGGCCTTCTTCACTAAATCCGGTTGTTGCTCTTTAATTCGTGGATCCAAATGTCGGCCATAATACGAGTAAGGCCAGCCATAAAAACCACCATCTTTAACACTTGTTATATAATCAGGTACCAAATCATCACCCAACTCATCCCGCTCATTAACAGCCGCCCATAAAGTATTTGTTCCCGGTACCCAGGCCATACCTACCGGGTTTCGTAGTCCAGACGCAAAAACACGTATCTCACTCCCGTCGGGGTTCATTTCAAGAATGTTTGCACGGTTTATTTCTTTGTCCATTCCATTTTCAGCTACGTTACTCGATGAACCAACTGCCACATAAATTTTGGAACCTGCGGCATTAGTTATGATGTTTTTTGTCCAGTGTCTGCCATCAGGTGATAGGTCAGCCAGTTTTTCAGGTACTTCATTAATTGCCATTTGCCCCGCTTCGTAAGGGTAACGAATCAGCGCATCGGTGTTGGCTACGTATAAATATTTGCCAATTACCAGCATGCCAAATGGCTTGTTTAAATCCTTTAGCAATGTTTCTTTTATTTCTGGTTTTCCATCACCGTCAGCATCTCTTAAAAGGGTAATCCGGTTGGCACTTTTGCCAAGATTATCCGCTTTTGTTGCGCCAATTATCGCGGCTCCGATTTTCTTTACAAAACCCACTTCGGTATTTGCTTCTGCTACAAGAATATCTCCATTGGTTGTTTGGTACATCCACCTGGGGTTAACAAAGCCATCAGCAAAAAGCGAAACGGTAAAGCCTTTGGGAGCAATGGGTTTTTCGTTTTCCAGCCAGCCAACTACATTGCTAAAATTCATAGATGATTTAGTAGCGTAAGGTGCAGGCAAACTATCATAAGTAACAGCCTTTGTTATACCGTTTTTATGGATACAGCCTGTAACAAACAGGAAGCTTACTGTACTTAACAGCGTGATTATCGATTTCATGATGTAGTTTTTAAAATAATGCATTGCCGGGAATAACTATGGCAAATGCGATCGGTTGTATGAAAGGTGAACCCAAAAAATCATGCCCCTGTTACACCTCAAGCTTTTTCAATTGATAGCTTTCAATAAAGAATGAATGTTTATTTTGGATTTTTAAATAGTCGTAACGTTAAAATAATATGAGGGTAGTTATTCAACGGGTAACAGAGGCGGGCGTAACCATTGGTGGCAAACTAAAAGCAAGTATTGGAAATGGATTGCTGGTGTTGGTTGGCATTGAAGATGCTGACAGCAAGGAGGACGTTGATTGGCTTAGCAACAAGATTGTGAACCTTCGCATATTTAATGATGAAGCTGAAGTTCCGAATATTTCAGTAAAAGATATTGGTGGCGATATACTGATTATAAGCCAGTTTACGCTGCATGCTGCCACTAAAAAAGGCAACCGGCCTTCTTATATAAAAGCAAGTAAACCACCGGTTGCAATACCTTTATACGAGGCGTTTGTAAAGCAGGTTGAAACTTATCTTGGTAAGCCCGTTGGTACCGGTGTTTTTGGTGCGGACATGAAAGTGAACTTATTAAACGATGGCCCTGTTACTATAATAATTGATTCGAAAAACAAGGATTTTTAACATGGATGAAATAACAATCAAGCAGGCTCAGCAACACGTTGATGCATGGATAAAAACGGTAGGTGTTCGTTATTTTAACGAGTTAACAAACCTTGGTATTTTAATGGAGGAAGTAGGAGAACTAAGCCGGCTAATGGTACGTACCTATGGCGAACAATCCTTTAAGGATACGGATAAAGGAAATGATGTGGGAGATGAAATGGCCGACGTGTTGTGGGTGCTTATTTGTTTGGCTAATCAAACAGGTGTTGACCTTACTACTGCATTGAAAAAGAATTTTGAAAAGAAAAATATAAGAGATATAAAAAGGCATAAAGAAAATGAGAAATTACGATAGTGAATAGTGAATAGTGAAGAATGAGTTTTGAATGGGGAATAGTGCGTGCAGATTTTCAGAATCAAATACCGGCTAATCAATAATACAAAGCATGAATGATGTTAATGAGTATCGTAAAATAACGATCATAACTCTTCTTAAAGGCGTTTGGAAATACCTGAAAGAACTGGCTAAGGTACTATGGTTATCTGTACGGGATGGGGTGCACGATAAAATATTCAGGATGAGTGCTGCGCTGGCATTTTATACCATCTTTTCAATTGCACCAATTCTTATATTAATTATTACAATAGCCGATTCTTTTTTTGGCCGCAATGCGGTGGAAGGTGAAGTGTATGGACAGATAAGCAAGTTTGTTGGTCACGATGCTGCTTTGCAAATTCAGCAGATAATTGCCAACTCAATGGTTGAACAGTATACCATAACTACTGTTTTAAGTATTGCTGTACTAATGTTTACCGCTACTGGTGTGTTTACAGAAATTCAGGATTCTATTAATGTAATATGGCGGTTAAAACCTAAGCCTAAAAAAGGTTGGCTCAAAATGATTATTAATCGGTTACTGAGTTTTTCGATGTTGATTGCACTGGGTTTTTTAGTGATGGTTACGCTGCTAATAAATGCACTGCTTAATCTTATTGGCGATAAAATAAGCATTTACTTACCAGCGATATCTGTGTACTATGCCTGGATTATTAATTGGGCAATTACGTTTGGTACTACCATGCTTTTATTTGGTGCTATTTTTAAAGTACTGCCCGATGCGCATATAAAATGGAAGCATGTAACTATTGGTGCTTTATTTACAACAATTTTATTTTTATTGGGTAAATGGGGTATTGGTATTTATTTGGGGCGCAGTAAAGTAAACACCACATTTGGTGCCGCAGGAAGCACTATGATATTACTTTTATGGGTGTATTATTCTGCTATTATTTTGTATATCGGGGCAGAATTTACCAAGCATTACGCCCAATGGCGGGGCAGCGGAATTTACCCGAACGATTATGCAGTTTGGGTAGAAAATATTGAGATTGAAAGAAAAGATAAATTAGCGCCACTACCGCAATCGGACATTTAAGAATGTGTGCTTTAAACAAAAAATTCAACATCAATAAATATTAAGTCATTTTGCCGCCCTAACATTCATACGTAAAGTATAAACACTTGTGGATGCAGTAATAAATAGAAGATTTTTACCCAAACCTCCAAAGCAAACATTGGCAGTCCATGGTTGTGGAATTGCAATCTGTTGTATTTTTTTTCCTGATTTGTTATATACCGCTACGCCATTTCCGGTTAGGTAAATATTGCCTTTGTTGTCGATGGTCATTCCATCAGAACCTTGCTCTGTAAACAATGTTTTATTTGTTAGCAAGCCATCGTTATCAATGTTGTATATGTAAGTTTTATTGTCCCCAATATCTGCAACATACAGTTGTTTGCCATCAGGTGTTCCGATTATTCCATTTGGTTTCACAAGGTCATTTGCAATTACAACAGGACCCGTTTTTCCTTTTGCAAGGAGGTAAACATACTCGCCTTTTATATGTTGTTTTTTCTCCGTCCAATAAGGGCGTTCGTACAACGGATCGGTAAAATAAATATTTCCGCCAGGGCTTATCCAAAGATCATTAGGGCCGTTTAATAAGGAATCGCTGATGTCATTTACCAAAACACTTTTCTCGCCCGATGGTGTAAATGATATCAATTGGTTGCTTTCATCGGCACAGGCAAGCAGGTTGCCATTAACATCGAAGTAAATGCCGTTTGACCGGTTGCTTTCATTTACAAAAACACTGAGCTTGCCATCCGTGCTATACTTCCATATTTTATTATTTGGCTGGTCGGTAAAAAATATATTGCCGTTTTTATCTGCCGCAGGGCCTTCTGTAAAACTAAATTGGTTTGATACTAATTCAGGCACTGCACCACTGGCAATGATACTGTCTTCTGTTTTGATGTTACCGGGTGTTGTTCCGCTATTTGACTGCTGCCTACTCGTGCTATTACAGCAGTAGAAAATGAGAGATAAAAAAATAATATTAAATAATTTCATTGGGATGATTTTCTTATGTAGGGCAATTGAAAATTATGCTCGTAAAAGTAAACATGCCATACATGGTTTTTACAAAAAAACTATTTGAAACTACGTAAATAACAATAGGGCTTGCTATTAAACTGGAAAATTTCGGTCAAATACAGCTATGTCGCGGTAAAGTGTTCAACCGGGGATATGCAGCCCGGCTTATAGCCCCGATAGCGGCAAGTAGCCACCGCC
>JBKJNG010000204.1:0-4661 GCA_046596065.1 Phnomibacter sp.
CTTTTTCGAGGTACAATGGATGATCTTTTGTGATGGTGTAAATCTTAACCGCTAAGTCTTCCATCTGCCGCAGGTATTTTCCCCGTTGATCTATTACAAACCAGTTGAATGCCACTCTAACTACAAACATGGCCAGGGCCAAAGTGAGCAGGCGATAAATGGGCTGCTTGTAATAAAACCAGGTACAAAAGCCAATGGCTGCTGCACATGAAAGTGCTTTTATCCATTCAAAGGAAACTTTACTTACCGCTCCCGTAAACGGCACCACAAATAATGCCAGTGTACAAACGGCCAGCAGCCATGCAAATACTTTCTCAGGCCATTTTCGTTGCCAGTCTTCCGGCTTTGTATGAGTGTAAAACAGGTAAACCAATACCGTGAATAAAGGCGCAAGCAATGGGAAAAGATACCTGGCATACACTTCAGGGCTGGTCCAGTAAACAATAAAATTTGCCAGGAAAACCCACCAATTGAACTTGATAAACGGATCGGCATTAATGGCTTTGAATATATTTTTTTTAATGAGCGCCAATACCAATAACATCCATGGGGCATAATGGTACAGCATTATAAACGGGTAATACAGTAAGTGGAACACGGTGTACCAAAAGCCATATTTTACCGCAGTGCGGTCGGTGCTTTCCGTCAAAAGCTTTGTAAAAAGTACTTGTGGCGATAAATTATTGTGGTTGAAATAAACGAAATAATAGCCGCCCAAAATGATAGCCAGCAGAAGAATTCCTGCAAAGTGCTGTATAGAAAACAACACTTTAAAGCGCTTCGAATAGGTAAAATAAGTAAGTAGGGTAAAGGCTTCAAATGCCAGCGAGGGCAATCCTTTCATTAGGTAGCCGGCCGCCGTTAACAGGTAGGTAAACAGAAATAATTGCCAGTACTTTTTTTGTTCGCCATAATGAAAAACCAGCATCATAAGCCAGTACATGCAAAAACCAAAAGTGAGGTCGATCAGGCCCTGCAGGGAATCGTAAATGATGATGCGCCCATTGGTAATGAATGCAAATACGGTTACTACTGCAATCATTTTTGTGCTATAACGGCTTACATACCGATAAATAAGTAAACCAAAAATGCCGATGCCGATTATTACTGGAAGCCTGTACCAGAACGGATTGTAATTGCCGCCAAGCTTCATACTGGCTACCATGATCCAATTATACAGGGGAGGCTTATTTAAATACAATTCGCCGTTCAGCGTGGGCGTAATGTAGTCGCCGCTCAGCATCATTTCCAGCGAAACAAGCGCACGCCTCGCTTCATCGGTGCGAATATCAAGCGGTAAAACGCCAAGGTGGCTTAAGTAAGAAACTATAAACAGCAAAAGGCAGGCGAGCCCCAGCCGGTTAATTATTTTATCGGAATAAATAGATTCTGTCTGCAATTTTTCCATGAGGAACAAAGAAATTAAACCTGCCGCAAACCAGCCCGTTCATTTTAATGATGGGGTAAGTGGAAAAAGGTTTCAGGAACGCGACCGAATTACTTAACTCTGGAAAACTTGAGAGATTTTACCATCCAGTTGGGTAGATGTTTGGCCGCCGGACGATGTTTCAGGTTCAGGAACCAGCCAATTTTTTTGAGGATCGGAACTTTATATGTTTCAACATATTCTATCAGCGTTCCATCGGGATCCTCATTGTAAGAAAACCGGCCGGCAGCATCACCCATATTAAAACTGCCACTATCAATAGTGAGTGGGTAACCGCTGTTGTTGCAAATGGCCGTGTGCTCATCATATCCTTTAATATCAAAACAGATATGGATAAAACCAAGATCACCCCAAAAACGATTCTCATACAAATGCCCCGGGATGGCGGGCACAGCTTGCACCAGTTCAACCTCGTAACTACCCAGCAATTTTCCAAAGCCCCCAGGTTGTGGCCCGGGTTGGCTGCTCAAAATACACCTTGCATACGTGCCGGCTTTCAATGGCAGGCCCTGCCAATCTTTTATTGGTGCTTTTTCAGAGTAAAAGTTCTCGTTCAGCGCTAATATTTCTTTGTAAAAATCAACCCCTTTTTCCATGTCGGACAATGCAATGGTAACGCCCATAACGCCGCCTGTAAGACTTTCGCCATCGGTAAACCAGTAATCATCTTCCAGTATTTCGAAAATGTTACCGTAAGGATCGTACAGGTAAAAGTGCATTTTACCTAAAGCATTGGCTGTTGGCTGATTGATGATTTTTACTTTTTTTGATGCTGCTTCTTTATAAAATTCCGGTACGTTTTTGCAACGAATTTTAATGGATTGGATGCCGGGCTTACCCCAAACGAAAGCGTCTTTGGCGGGTTGAGAAGTCCTGCTTTTGTATTCCCAGATCTCTAATCCGCCACCGCCCTGCAGGTTAATGGCAAGAATAGCATAGCGTTTGTGTACTTCGCCGCCGGTGTAGCGGGTCATGAAAGGCGCTTCGGCTGCATCAGCAAATACCTGTATATCAAAACCAAACAGATCTTTGTACCACTGAAAAGCCTCATCGGCGTTTGAAACACCAATACCAACCTGTTGAATTCCGCTAATTACCCTGTGCTGCATAAAGTTGTTTTTGCAGCGCAATGTTAGGGGAAAAAGCTTTGGGACTGTTGCAGGATGCCTGTTTTAGTCGGCTAGAATCAAATACGCAAATGAAATATAAGCCAGCAATACTTATAGCAACTTGCTGCTTGCGGCTAGTTTTATAGCCTGCATTTTAGTCTTTACGTGCAGCTTGTGATAAATATGGGCTATATGATTTCTTACAGTATGCGGACTTACATATAATTTTTCAGCAATAGTTTTATAATCGTGACCATCCACAAGTAACCGCAAAATTTCTCTTTCGCGGTCGCTGAGATTAAAATCTGATTGCGGGATAAGTGCGGGTGTTGTTGACAAAGTTGCCCGGCTAAGTAAATCAAGTGCTTTCCTGGCAATTCGCGGACTCATAGGTGCTGCGCCAAATTCTATTAACTGGTGCAGGCTGTTTAAAATCACACTTACTTTTTCGTCCTTGAGCAGGTAGCCTGAAGCTCCTGCTTTTATTGCTTCAAATATTTTATCGTCACTATCCAATACAGTAAGCATTAAAAATTTAACTGCCGGATAAAGTACCGCACCATGTTGCACCGCCTCAATACCATTCATTCCCGGCATTTCAATATCCATCAGGACGGCATCTGGTAAATGCGAACTATGTACTTTCATCATTTGCAGAAAATGGTCACCATCATGTGCATTAAATATTACTTCTATTGTTCCATCATAAATAATACGCTCTGAAATGAAACTGCGGTTCGCTTTGTTATCATCTACTATTGCAATCCTAATCGGTTTCATTTAATAAAATAAAGAATTAATAAGGCGCATGACAATAGCTCATTTGTATCATGAAGAAAGATTATAAGCATTTACCAAAATGCTTGTGCCTTTGCCAGGAGAGCTTTGTATCGTAAGATTCACAACCGATTCCTGAGCTCTGAACCGCATGTTCCGAAGGCCATAGTGTTCTCCATGTATTGGTGAGGTTGAGTTAAATCCTTTGCCATCGTCTACCAGCTCAATGCTGTATTGGTTTCCTTTACTGGTTATCTCCAGAATTAGTGTGGAGGCTTCAGCATATTTAACGGTGTTGGTAACAGCTTCCTGGAAAATACGCAGGAGGTTGAGCGCTAAAATTGAAGACAACTTAATGGGCGTATCGTCGAGTGTTTCTGTTGAATGGAAATGCAATTTTGGCAAAAACCTTGTTGAAGATTGTATATGTGCTTTAAGTTTATCTGCAAACTCGTCCAGTAAAATTTGTTTACCATTTAAAGCCCAAATGGTTTCCCGCATGTTACGCATCAGGCTTTGACTTGTTTCATTAATATTTTCCAATCTTTCTGTTTGCTCAGCTATTGTAAGCGGAACGGGAGGATCAACAATCCAATTAATGTTGCTGCTTATGTAGCTTATTTGTGAGCCAATATTATCATGCAATTCGGCAGCTATTCGCTGGCGCTGAATTTCTTCCGCCTGGAATACAGCCTTTAAAGATTTTTCAGTTTCCTGCCTGATAACCGATTGCAGCGTTACTTGTTGCCTCCGCCTGAGATTTTTAAACCCTAGAAAAAGTAACAGTAAGGCGATAGACACACCTGCTACAGTGGCGGCAATCCAATAATCCCTTGTAGCCAGCTGAACCTGCTGATTAATAATAATGTTCTCTTTTTTCTGAACATTATATTTTGCCTGTAAATCTGCCAATGCTTCCGCGCTGTTTACCTGGTACAGCGAATCCTTTAAATCAATAATTTTTTCAAGCGTTTTGCTGTATGCTTTGAAGTCGCCGGCTGCTTTATAATTTTCAGCGAAGGCCGCATATACAAATAATAATTTTGAAGTAATTGCATATTGGCGGCATAGTTGAAGCGCCTCATTTGATAGCGCAATGCCCTGTGATTGCAAACCATTCTGCGAATAAAAAATGGCCAATTGTGCCAGGTCGCTTATTGTGTAAAATGGATCGCCGATTTGCCGTCTTATTGCAAGCGCTTCATCAAGCGCCCTTTTGGCTTCATCAATTTTTTTATTATTCAGAAAAATATCCGCCTGTATGTTTAGCGCATTACAAAGATTGTTGAGGCTTTGAGTTGTGCGGGCAATATCAATCGCGTCATTGA
>JBKJNG010000353.1:0-2523 GCA_046596065.1 Phnomibacter sp.
CCTAATTGTTACTTAACCAGGAACGGCAGCAGCTTACTCCACTATTAGCAAATCCAATAAGCCCGCACCTAATCCACAATAATCAAAGGCACTGCTGTGCAGCCAATGTTCCGGTGATGAAACGAATCCTGCCCGCACGGGATTTTCATGCAAATACTTTAATCGCTGGAGATTTTTCGCAGTGGTATCAAAAAATATTGGCTGGTTTTTCCTTAGCGGTCGGTGTCCTCACCGACCGTAATAACATGCTGACAGGGAAACATTTCGGTTGGTGAGGACACCAACCGATAAATCAAATATTTTTTAGAACCATTCTGCTGTTTTCATTTTTGAAAGAACAGAGGTCACAGTTATGAGTTACTTAGTACTCAATTTTCAATGCCTGATAGTTCCCCTATGCGGCTGCGTACCTTCTCCTATATTCTCTCTGTGTAATTGTCTTTCAGCTACAAGTCAATTTTGCACCAAGATCAAAGCTCAAAACGAACACAAAGAATAATCAGACTTCGCTGCTTCCTTTGTGAAGCTTAGTGTCTCCGGTTCTTAGTGGTTTATTTTTTGGGAGCAATAGCCAAAAAAAATTATTGACTTCGGAAAAAAACGGCGGGCTTTTTGCATTAGTTGTAAAACAGGTCATCCACCTGTACTTATTGCCGGAACTACATTCACAACCAACTAATAAATTAGAAAAATGAAAAAGGATAACGACATCGAATTTATTGTACTACCCGAGTTTTTTCTTACTTGCCCAAACCAGGCAGCACTTTTAAACTGGCTTTCAACAACCATGCAGCCCGTAGTTGCAAAACAACAACTGCTTGCCCAAAAGTTATCACTCAAAACCCTGAAGGATTCGCCAGCGATCTACATGTCGTAAGTTTTTTTACGTTGATATTTTCACGGGTACTATTAAACCTGGAAAAACACTTGCTGATGTTTTCATAGCAGGCAGCCATTAATCTAATGTAATCGCCCACTACCTCCTAATTGTTGCTTAACCAGGAACGGCAGCATCTTACTCCAATATTAGCAAATCCAACGGCCCACACCTAAGCCACGATAATTAAAAGCACTACTTTGCAGCCAATGCTCCGGTGATGAAAAGAACCCGACACGCACTGGTTCTCATACAAATATAAAAGCCCCCGCTGGCGAATGTCTCCCGACATGTGCCTAACCATTACCTGATGTAGAAACTTAACACCTCACTCCAATACCAAAAAATCGAAAAAGGCATTCAAGGGTGTGAGCGACAACACCTCGTATAATATCGAGCTATATTATGTAGCTTTCATTTTCAAACAAATATTTATGGCACAGCGAAAACCATTCAATGCCAACACAGCATACGGAAGAAAAAAGTTAAGAGAAGAATCGCAAAATAGTTATGAAGAAAAAACACCAGAAGAAAAGAAAAACCATAATTCAATCAAGTTCATAATCCTTCTAATTATCTGCGTAATTATGTTCTTGCTTTTAGGAAAAGATGGTTTCATGAAGTGGGGATCCAGATAGTATCCCACACTTCCCCGCTCTGGCGGAACCCCTCTTGCGCATGTCTCCTTACATGTGCCTACCCATTTCTTAATTTAAACAATTCATCACCCGGCTAAAACTTGTACATTACCCGGCCTAACAACAAAATGATTCAATCCAATTATAAGGAGGCAGATCCGCATACAACTATGAAAAACGATTTGCTTTTTTCCCCGCCAAACATACTTGCTTCTACAAAGAAAGTGCTGTTAGGGGTACTCTGTTTATTTGCTGCTTACCTGGCAAAAGCACAGCCCATTTTTATGGAGCAACATACTGCAGACAGTTTGCAAAACATCATCAAATTGAATAAACAGGATTCCAACCAAGTGCATGCGTACTATACCCTTAGTCGTGGAAATACGCTTAGCAATACAAGCGAATCCATAGCACTTGCAAACAAGGGGCTCGACCTTGCGAGGCTAATAAAATTTCCGATGGGCGAACTGGAATGCCTCGAAGCACTTTCCTTTTCTTATGCCATTACTTCCTCGTTTGAAAAAGGCTTTAGTGCCGCCTATGCCACTATCGATCTAAGTAGAAAATACGCACCCCTGCGGGAGATCTTTGGGATAAATATGATGGGCTTGCTGTACCAAAAATTAGGAGATGATAAAGAAGCATTATCGTGGGCGCAAAAAGCATATTATCATCCTGGCATAAAGAAGACAGACCCTTTTACACAGTGGAGTGCCATGTTCCTTTTAGCCCAGGAACATGAACGACAAAACAACCTGGATTCATCGTATCGTTTCGCCATGGAAACACTTGATTATTCCAAACAGTATTTTCCCTTCCAGGAAGATTCCGCTATCCTGATATTAGCCCGCGTAAACAGTAAACTAAAAAAATATGATGAAGCCATCAGCTATGGTATGCAGGCTTTAGATGCTACGCGAAAAACAAATGAAATCTTTTTTGCAAACGAAGTTGAAAACGAACTGGCTACGATTTATTTTAATGCAGGCAAACGGGATTCAACGGAGC
>JBKJNG010000470.1:0-7076 GCA_046596065.1 Phnomibacter sp.
AACATTTAATACGCCAGGTGAATGAATATCCCAAAAACATTCACCCGGTATATTATAAAACGTTCGAAACAATAGTAAAAAAGTGCTTTAAAAAATTAAGTAAGCGATGAAATTCATTAATTATCTGCAGGGCATCACAGGCATCAGCATTTACCCGCTGTTCTCACTTGTATTGTTCTTTGTGTTTTTTGTATGTGCCACCTGGTTTGTTTTAAAAACACCCAAAAAACAAATAGAAGACACGGCAAATATTCCTTTGGAACATTAATAATTATCAACCTGATAAACGTAGAGTCAATTTATAGCAATATGAAAATTGTAAAAAATACCACCAAAATAAAATGGCTGTTCCTGGCAGCTACTTGTTTTAGTTCACCTGTTTTTGCACAAGGGCCGCCACAACCAACAGCATTGGAAAACCCACTGGCGCAGGTGCTGCTTATTCTTATGGTACTACTAGCTTTGGCAATTGGCATTTTAGCAAATGTTGTTAATAGTGCTGCATCCGTTTTTCGCGAAAAAATGCGTGATGAAAGAAAAGCTGCTAAAAGTACTTCGCAACCGTTATCTGCCATCTTACTCACAATTGGCGCTATGCTGTTATCTGTTACTGGAATGGCGCAGGATACTGCTGCAGCACCCGTAGTTAATGACAGCATTAACGGTCTTTCTCCAATGACTTTTTATGCTATGATTGCAGTAATTGCACTTGAAATTATAGTGATGATTGCAATGGTATATATGCTGAAATGGTTGATGGGTATTGAAAAGAAAAGAATAGCCGTTGTTGCGGTGGAAGAAGTTCCATTTGGTGTTAAAGTAAACAGCTGGTGGAATAAATTAAACAAGTCAATTTCTATTGAAAGAGAAAAAGATATCGACCTCAATCATGACTATGATGGCATACGCGAACTGGATAATTCAATACCGCCATGGTGGCTGTTCGGTTTCGTTTTCTTTATAGTTTTTGGCTTTGGTTATTTGTACCGTTATCATGTAGCAAAGTCAGCACCATTGCAACTGGAGGAATTACAAATTGCGATGGAAAAAGCGGAGGTTGAAAAACAAGCTTACCTGAAACTTACCGCAAGTAATGTAGATGAAAGCAGTGTTCAAAGCTTGGATGCAGATGGAATTACAGCGGGCAAGGCATTGTTTACACAAAACTGTATTGCCTGCCATGGACAGGAAGGCGGTGGCAACGCAGTTGGGCCAAACCTTACGGACACTTACTGGCTACACGGTGGCGACATAAAAGATGTCTTTAAAACAATTAAATATGGCTGGCCCGACAAAGGGATGCGCAGTTGGAAGGAGGATTTTTCTCCAATGCAAATTGCACAATTGGCAAGTTTTGTAAAAAGTTTACACGGAACAAACCCAGCCAATGGCAAAGAGCCACAAGGCGAATTATACAACGAAGCAGGTGATGCGCTAAAATCCGACTCTTCCATCGCTGGCAATAATGCAAGTTTGAAATAGATACCAGATTAAATGAAGCGATAGAATAATTAGTGAAGCAATGATAATGAAACCTCCCGAACACACAGATGTATCTTTCAGGGACAGAATACCAACTGTTACAGAATCGGGTAAACGTAACTGGATATATGCATGGAAGCCAAAAGGTATTTTGTATAAATGGCGGTCCATAATTAGCCTGGTTTATATATTGGCTTTTTTTGCCATGCCTTTTATCAGCATAGATGGGAATCCTATGTTACAGATAAATGTTGTGGAAGGAAAATTCTCCATTCTTGGTTCTATTTTCTGGCCGCAGGATTTTTTCATCTTTGGTATTGGCATGGTAACCTTCATCATTTTTATTGTTTTATTTACCATGATATTTGGCCGCGTATTTTGCGGTTGGGCGTGTCCGCAAACAATATTTATGGAAATGCTTTTCCGTAAAATTGAATGGTTGATAGAAGGCAATCCAAATGAACAACGAGCATTAACAAGGTCGCCCTGGAATACAAATAAAATCCTCAGAAGAGGAAGCAAGCACATCATATTTTTCGTGCTCTCTTTTGTAATTGCAAATACTTTTCTTGCTTATATAATTGGGAAAGATGCTTTACTAAAAATTGTTACCGAACCAATTGAAATGCATTTGGGCGGATTAGGTGCCATCCTATTTTTTACAACTGCATTTTACTGTGTATATGCTTTTGTAAGAGAACTGGTTTGCACTGTTATTTGCCCGTATGGAAGATTGCAGGGCGTACTGCTTGATAAGGATACGGTTGTTGTTGCATATGATTATAATCGTGGCGAACAGCGAGGTAAGGGTAAACGCCCCGCTGAAGGAGTAGGTGATTGTATTGATTGCAACCAATGCGTTGTGGTATGTCCTACCGGTATAGATATTCGTAATGGCACTCAGCTTGAATGTGTAAACTGTACCGCCTGTATTGATGCCTGCAACAGCATCATGACAAAAATGAATTTGCCGCAAGGGTTGATACGCTATGCATCGGAAAACCAGCTGGCAGAAAAGAAACATTTTCGTTTTACCACAAGAATGAAATGGTATTCAGGCATCTTACTATTACTGATCACAGCCATGGGTTTTACGCTGGCAACACGCAGCGATGTGGAAGCAAAAGTATTACGAGCAAAAGGACAATTATACCAGGAAGTTGGCAGCGATAGCCTGTCTAATTTGTACAATGTAATTATGGTAAATAAAACACATGAGCTGGTTCCAATTTCGCTTAAAGTTGAGAACATGCACGGGGTAATAAAGTTTGTTGGTAAAGAACATATGGTTGTACCAAAAGAAGGCCATAGCGAAGCAATGTTTTTTCTGATCATTAATAAGAAAGATTTAAAAACAAGAGAAACCGAAATGCGGATTGGTGTTTACCAGGGAAGTAAAAAAATAAAAACGATTACTACCAGCTTTCTTGGTTACATAGAATAGAAATACAAAAATGTAATAACTGTTTTCAATAAGACTAAAACAAATTTTATGCGGATTAATTGGGGTGTTAAAATAACGATAGCATACACAACATTTGTGTTGTTTATGGGTACGATGGTGTACATGTGTACAAGGCAGCACTTTGATCTTGTATCAGAAGATTATTATGCGCAGGAGTTAAAATACCAGCAGGTAATTGATGGCGTAAACAATACAAAAGATCTTAAGGAACAGGTAACGATTGATCAATCCGGTTCATCTGTTTCTATTAGACTTCCCACAGACAATACAGCATTTGAAAAAGGCGAAGTTTTATTTTACAGGCCCAGCAATTCAGGTGCAGATTTTACAGTTGCTATATCATCAAACGTTATAGAAGTACCAAAAGAAAAAATGCATGCAGGCTTATATAAAGTAAAAATAAACTGGACTGCAGAAGGCAAACATTTTTATGATGAACAGAGTTTGGATATTAAATAGTCTTGAAAGGTTAACGTGAACTAATGATTACAACCATTCTTATATCGGCCTTTATACTTGGTTTTACGGGCAGTTTCCATTGCGTTGGCATGTGCGGCCCCATTGCGCTGTCTGTACCCGCACAAAACAATCAATCAAAACTTATCAGTACCGCTTTATACCTGTCTGGAAAAACACTTACCTATACCCTGCTTGGATTTATTTTTGGTTTATTCGGCTGGCAATTAATGATTGCCGGATTGCAACAATGGTTAAGTATTATCGCTGGCATTTTGTTATTGCTTGTGGTAGTTGTAATGTTTATACATGCCCGCTGGTATCATGAAAATAAAATAACTGTCTGGATTAGCAATAAGCTGCTGCCAATGTTTAGAATAGTATTAAAAAACCCGGGAAAAGCGACGCCTCTGTTGATAGGAATGCTGAATGGACTATTGCCTTGCGGACTTGTTTACCTGGGAATTATTGGATCGCTTGCTACCGGTTCTGCATGGCAGGGGGGCTTGTTCATGCTTGTGTTTGGACTTGGAACTGCCCCTGTAATGCTGTCTTTTATTCTAATGGCAAAACAATTCAAATTCAACTATCGTTATCGCCTGCAAAAACTAGCGCCTGTTTTTATCTCGCTCATTGCCATTCTACTTATTTTAAGAGGGCTTAGCCTTGGTATACCATATTTATCACCTGAACTGGAAGCATTGCCAGGTGCTAATAATTCACAGGCAATCATCTGTCATTAAAAAAAGTAAAAGGAAAATATATCGAGGGAATTTGTTTTGACTTTATCCGTTTTCCATTTCCCATTTCCGCCAATTACCATTTACAAATTACTTAATGACCATCCATCAAAAAGGCCTGTTCTCTTTCACCCAACCTTTTATATAATTGGCAATATCAGTAGTAGTTGTGCCGGGCGGAAATAATTTTCCAACTCCCATTTCATATAAAGTTTTCATATCATCTTCCGGTATAATTCCACCACCGGTAAGCAGCACATCATCCATTCCTTTTTCCTTCATGAGGTTAATGATCTTTGGAAAAACAGTCATGTGTGCGCCACTTAAAATGCTTACACCAATGGCGTCCGCATCTTCTTGCAGCGCTGCGTTTACCACCATTTCGGGCGTTTGGCGCAGACCTGTATAAATCACCTCCATACCTGCATCACGCAGCGCGGTTGCAATAACTTTTGCACCGCGGTCATGTCCGTCTAAACCCACTTTTGCAACTACCACCCGCATTGGCCGTTGTAGTGATGCTTCAGTATTTATAGTATCTTTTTCTTCCATTACCATACGTTCGTTTACTCAAATGTAAGTTTCATTTTCGTGGTAATAAATGATTGTTGAAACCTTTTAAACAAGCGGTTTACAATGGATGAGTGAAATTACCTTCTTGTAAACTTTCCCTTCATTTCTGCAATCCCCTTTTCAATCATGGCATTGCAGGAATCGTTGGCATTTTCAAATAAAATAAACTTCATTCCATTTTCGCGGAACAGCGGCATATTTACTGAATCCAGCAGCGTTACTTTTTCGAATTGCTGAAACACTTCATCATCTTTACCAGGCATACTATGACCAACCAGTAAGAGATTTTTTAACTTGTACTTTTCCGGCATCCAGAATAAAAAACTCGCATTATCGCTATACACTTCGGGCAGTTTATAAGTTGGCCCGTAATAATTTAAAGCACCGGCGGAAAAATAACCACGTGCATAAATCATAGTCTGCTTTTGGTCTTCCGGCGGTAATGCATGGAACACTTTAGCGCACTGCTCCGTCATTTCACGCCAGCCAATCATATCAGCAAAATCCTGTGGAAGCGGATGATATTTTTGATCTTCCCAACGAAAGCTACCTGTTTTATCAAAGCCCATTTTGTGGTAATACTTCGCCAGCGTTTCAGGTTTTGAAACTGGCAATACAATGGGTATTACCAACACGCAAAGTGCAACCGGTATTGCAATCATTACATAACGTGTCCAACCAAATTTGATACTGGTAATTTTTTCAAGATAAAAACCACCCAACGCAAACAAGATGGGGTAAGCACCAAGTGCATAATAATCTTTTCCCTGGAAAAAAACCAGCAACGCAATTACCGCAACATAAGCCCAGCCAAATAAGCGGTAAGGTTTTCCTTGTTGTGAACCAACAACAAACAGTAAACCTGCTATCCAAACAAATACGAAAGGTAGGTTCATCATTATCTGTGCTACTATAAAATCGACAGGATCATTAAACTGTAATTGCTCCTGCCTCAATTCTTCCATATGATTTACAATAGGAAAATTGTGGGCGTATTGCCAGTATAAATTTGGAAGAAAAATAACCAGTGCAAGAAATCCGGCGAAATACAAATGCCTGTTTAAAAACACAATACGATGCCTGCTTACCAACAAACCCAATAATAAACTTGCAGCATAAAAAGCCGTTGAATATTTGCTCATCAAACCAAGGCCCATTGCAACACCAAAAACATAAAGCCAGTAATTTTTAGAAGTTATTACATAACAAAACAGGCTGTATGCCATCAGCGTCCAAAAGAAAACATCGAGGAAATTTGGATGCAGCAAAAAGAAAAGCCGCATGATGCCGCCTATAATAATTGGCATGGTCCCAAGTATTAATGCAAAGTGTTTACCACCAAGGGAAATAATCATTTTACCAATTAAAATGAGCGTAAAAACACCGAACAGGTTTGGCCATAATTTCACCCAGAAAAAACCACCACCCAACGCATTGGCAAGCCAGGCAAAAACAGATAACAACGGCGGCACTTCAAGATAGCCCCATGCCATATGATGCCCTTCGGATAAATACAGGTATTCATCGCGATGCAGCTGGAAATAACCATCGTAAAGCAGGAAAGGAAGTATGAATTTTATGACTGCAAGAATGACAAGTGTTTTATGTGGCGATAATGATTTCATACTTTCTTTTCGTTAATTAGTTGTGCAGTTGATACGGTTACAAGTTGAAAAAATAACAAGGAAAAACAGTTGAAATAAACCTATAAGTTTTTTTACCCTTAGGTTTTGTTACTGACAGCTGACCACTCACCGCTCACTATTCATCCCTCACCTAGTTACACTGGCTGTTTAAAAACTTAATTGTGGTTTTATTTAAGTCACTATAAAATTTATGATCGGATACTGTGCAATCCATTTGATCCCTTACAAATATTTTTTGCGCAATAGTCAGGCTGTTTAAAACAGGAAAAGACGATGGGTTTGCAATAAAATCAGCATTCAAAAAACTACTGTAATTTTTGAAATAATTTTTATCATCCAGGTAGCCCTTGCTTTTTATTTCATTGAAAATGTTCCTTGATAATGCCAGGCTAATATCCGGCCTTCTTGCAAATCTTTCAGGATAAAGTGGCGCACGTTCGTTGAAAAAGATCTTACTGCAAAATCCTCTTGAAACAATTGTTTGACTATTGCTTTTTGCTTCGGCATTGCCGGCTTGTCCAACGTTATCGTTATTGTCATTTCTTGCCATGCAATATTGCAAAGGCGCTTGTGTTAGCTGCGCAATAATTGCACCCGACTGTGCACAATAAGATACGCCAGCCTTAAAATTATACACCGTGGAAAGCGCAGCGGAAAAGGCTCCTCCGTTGCTCATGCCAACATTATACCGGGGTTTTGTTTTTGTTGTTAATC
>JBKJNG010000475.1:0-6864 GCA_046596065.1 Phnomibacter sp.
ATACAGTTGCCATGCCAACAAACTCATCCATAAGGATTCCGAATTTTTCCGCATGTATACTTTTTCTAAGTAAATAAGCGGTAGTATTTACAACAGATTCTGAAATAGATACATGCAGTTCTCCCGTTTCCAGCAATTCTACAATGGAAATTGCATCAGCATTTCCCGTTCTTGTGCTTACAAAAAAATCAATAAGAATATTTATGTCAAAAAAAATTTTGTATGCCATATTTCTCTCCTAAATATTCGTCTTTTTTAGCGGAAATATCTTTAATTACCAAGTCATTAATAATACCACCAGCTCTTTGGGAGAATTTCTGCTTTTGGTTAATTTTCGATTTTGGCCGCGTTATCCTATCAAAGTATTCTTCAGCTAATCGTGAGACTGATACATTATTTTTTTCGGCATAAATTTTTATGCGGCGAACCGTTGATTCATTTAATGTAAGATTCAATTTTGTGGTCATTGCAAACTACTTTAACCAAATGTACGTATGATTTCGAATCATACGCCCGGAGCTTTTGATTAAAACACATAACTGCTGAATTTGAGTATCTAATAACCCCTTACATTCTTCCCTTCCATGTAATTCATAAATGCCCGGTTACAAACCCGGTTACCGCCTGGCGTAGGGTAGTTTCCTGTAAAGTACCAGTCGCCAGTATTGGTTGGACAGCTGTCATGAAGATCTTCAATGGTTTGATAAATTACATGCACCGGAATTTCAAGCCCGGGTGTAGTAATCATCTGCGCTATTTTATCGCTAATTTCCTGTGGAGCAAAAGGCTCATATACACCACGAACTACATTACGCGTATGTAATGTCCCTGCCCTAAGCATTTCTTTACACTGATCATGTAATTCAGTTAACAGGCTTTCCTTCCCTCTTTCTTTCAACAATAATATAGCTGCCTGGAATGCAATGAAATCGCCCATTTTGCTCATGTCAATTCCGTAACAATCGGGGTAACGTATTTGTGGCGCAGATGAAACTACAATGATCTTTCTTGGTTTCAACCTGCCCAGCATTCTGATAATACTTTCCCTTAATGTAGTACCGCGTACAATGGAATCGTCAATTACAACAAGCGTATCCTCGTTGGGGCGACTGGTGCCGTAAGTAATGTCGTATACGTGCTGCACCATATCCTGGCGACTAACGTCTTCCGTGATAAACGTTCGCATCTTAACATCCTTAATCGCAATTTTCTCCTGCCTGATCTTGCGATTAACCATCTCGCTGAGCTTTTCCTCATCAAAATCTTTACCCCAGCTCAATATGCGATCCACTTTAATCTTGTTCAGGTATTCTTCCATGCCTTTGTTAAGACCATAAAAAGCAACTTCAGCAGTGTTGGGTATATATGCGAAAATGGTATTCTTAAGATCGTAATTGATGGCTTCCAGCACGGGCTTGCTCAGGTGATGGCCCAATGCAATGCGTTCACGATAAATTTTTTCATCGTTACCACGGCTGAAATAAATACGTTCGAAACTGCAGGCCCGGCGTTCCTTTGGCTCCAGTATCTGCTCTATTTTGTAATCACCTTTATTATCGATAATCAGCGCATTGCCGGGCATCAATTCCAGCACTTCGTTTTCACCTACGTTAAATGTGGTACGAATAGCGGCTCTTTCGCTCGCCGTAACTATAAAATCTTCGTGTATATAGTAGTAAGAGGGCCTGATTCCATTGGCATCTCTCATAACAAAACTGTAGCCATTACCTACAAGGCCACCAAAATTGTAACCGCCATCAAACAGCAATGTTGCCTTTCGCAAAACCGTTGCTATATCGGGATTTTCATTGTGCAGTTCATCTTCCTTCACTAAAAAATGATGTACCACTTCCATCATGGCCGCCAGGTCACTTTGCTTTTGAAAATCGCCCGGATCAATATTTATCAGGCCAAAAAGTTCATCAACATTGACCAGGTTAAAGTTGCCGGCTAAAGCAAGATTACGGGAGGGTTTAATGTCTCTTTTTATAAAGGGATGACAATAATCTATCTTGTTCTTTCCCTGTGTGCCGTAGCGGAGATGACCCATCATCAGTTCGCCGAGGTAAGGCAGATGACCTTTTGCAAATCCCGGGTGACGCAAAAAATCGGGTTGAAACTTTTCAAACTCACTCACTTCAGCACCAATCTTACCAAAAATGTCGGCAATGGGCTGTAACACATTACTTCTTATTCTGTGTAAAAAAGGATGACCCGGTTCGACGTTTAATTTAACAGTTGCAATTCCGGCGCCATCCTGGCCACGGTTGTGTTGCTTCTCCATTAACAGGTATAATTTGTTAAGGCCAAACATCACCGAACCGTATTGTTGCATGTAATACGAAAAAGGCTTTCGTAAACGAATGAAAGCGAGGCCACATTCGTGTTTTATATCATCACTCATAAATTTTGAAGAGAATACGCCGCAAAAATAGCGCCGCTGGTACAACTGCCAACCTTAATTAAATATTGGTTCAAGTTTTGGTGCTACTGCTTGTGCCAGCCAGAGGAATTCTTTAACAAAATAATTGATTGATTTTTGAAATTCTGGGTCAAGCAAATTGCCGTTTCCATCGAATTTTTTATCAACCATTGGAGTGATCAGCATATTGGGAGCCAGTATTCCAAACAACGCACCAACCAGTAATTGCATTTGCTGGCTTGCTCTTATTCCGCCCATTGCTCCCGGCGAAGCTGTTACAATGCCGAACGTTTTGCGGTTCTGTTTGGGAAACTGGTCGAGTAGATTTTTCATAGCGGGAGAATAACTGCCATTGTATTCAGGGCTTACAAGTATAAAAGCATCTGCTTCAAACATGTTTTTAGCAAGCCCTTTATATTGTTCAGGTGCACTTTCAACCGATGTCCAAACTTCCTGTAACAACGGAAGCTGGTAATGTCTGACATCAATAATGTTCACATCATGGGCTGTATGCAATGCCAAATACTTTTGAAGGAATAGCGCCACACGATTGGTTAAACTGTTTTCGCGGGGACTGCCCGATATAATTTGAATGTTCATAATACACTTTTTTCTTGTGATAAATAGTCGTAGCCGCAAAGCTTATATTATGTGGGAAGTGTGTTAACGTTGATGCGAATTGTGTGTTGAATGGATACTAATAATTGAGAGGTAATTCAATTATCAGGAACAAACCCATAAGGTTTCGGAAACTTTATGGGTTTGCTTAAACCGTTATTGCTTTACCATTTGTGCTGCCAACTGTAGTTTTACATCGTTGCTTACTACTACGCCACCTGCTTCTGTTACGGCGCTCCATTTTAATCCAAATGTTGAACGGTTTATTTTTCCGCTTAATTCAAAGCCGGCTTTATCCTGGCCGTAGAAATCAGTCATCCTTCCGCCGAATTCAACATCCAATACAACCTCTTTTGTTATATCGCGAATGGTAAGATCGCCGGTTAACTTATAATCGCTTCCTGAAACATGCTTCAATTCTTTCGACACGAAAGTCATTTTCGGAAACTTTTCAGCATTGAAAAAGTCATCACTTTTAAGGTGCGTATCACGTTGCTCCTGGTTAGTGTTGATACTGTCTATATCTGCGGTAAATGAAATTTTCGCATCACTGAAATCTGCTTTATCAGATTCCATGGTAGCATCAAAAGTTTTGAATTCACCTGTTACATTGGTAATCATCAGGTGTTTTACTTTAAACTTGATTTCGCTGTGCGATGGATCAATTTTGTACGTTGCCATTTTGTTGTTTTTATTGTTCTTCTGTAAATTGTAAATAGTCTTTTGGTGAGTGGTTAGTAGTGGATAATGAGTGAATTATTGTATTTCACTACCACATCCACATTTTCACATTATCACCTTATTTAATCTTCAACAAGTACTCCCATTTTCCCCAATTGGTAATCGCGGAAGGCTTCCATTAGTTGCGTTTGGTTATTTAAAACAAATGGGCCATGCGAAGCAATGGGCTCATTCAACGGTTCACCGGTTCCTACAAAAAGCCTGGTGTTTTCAAGTGCACTCAACTCAAAGCCATCACCATCTTTATTAAAAATGGCAGCAAAATTTGCTTCCACTGCGGAATCGCCGGTCACCTGAATTTTACCTTCCAGCAGGTTTATAAATGCATTATGTGTTTGCGGAATATTAAACTGATAGCTACCACCTTTTTTCATTTCTACCGTAAATGTGTTTACAGGAGAGAAAGTGGGAATCTTACCTTTCACGCCATCCAGTTCACCAGCCTGGATATTGATTCTCACCAAACCGTCTTCAGAAAAAATGGCTGGCGTTTCCGCTTCGCTTAACGGGTAATATGCCGGCTGATCCATTTTATGGCTGGCGGGCGTATTAACCCACATTTGAATGATTTCCTGTCGGCTACCCAACTCGTGAATATCATGCGGAGGTCTTTCGCTGTGAATAATACCCATGCCGGCATTCATCCATTGTGTGCCACTTGCGTAAACCACATTGTTGTTACCCCGGCTATCGCGGTGATGAACGCCGCCTTTAAAAATGAAGGTTACAGGTGAAAACCCCCTGTGAGGATGTGGTCCAACACCCGCATTTTTTACTTCTGTATGCTTTGGAACTTTTACATCGGCATGGTGCAGCAATAAAAACGGATCGGGCGCTTCAATTTTGGAAGATGGAAATGCCTGCCGTACCGGCATACCGCCCATATCGAATGTGGCAGCATAAACAATCGATTTGATTGTCCTGTTTTTAATTGCCACATGGCTATTCGTGTTCATTTTAATTTTTCCTTTTATTTTCGATTAGAACTCAACCCCTAATAACAACTTCTTGACTCAGAATCAAAAAAAATCCCAGCCTGGAGATTAAACTGGCACATCTATCAACAGCAATCTTGTATTGCTGTCAGCTTTGATGGTAAGTGTTTCGGTGTCTTTAATTCCTAAACCGTCCCTGCGGTTTAACGATTGACCGTTAATTGTTACATCGCCTTCAATTACAAAAGCGTAAACCCCGTTACCCGCACGTTTTACCTCATAAATGGTTTCAAACCCTTTATCAAGATTACCCATGCTAAACCAGGCATCCTGGTAAATCCAAACACCTTCATCGCCTTCGTTCGGGCTTAAAACCTGTAAGAGCTGGTTGTGCATTTTGTCTTCATCAATACTATATTGGCCGTAACGTGGCTGTACATTCTTTTTATTGGGAAAAAGCCAGATTTGGAAGAATCGAACTTCATTATCGGAATTGGCATTCATTTCACTATGAGCAATCCCGATGCCGGCACTCATCACCTGTATATCACCTTGTTTAATTATGGTCTCATTACCCATGCTGTCTTTGTGTTTCAAATCACCGCTGGTTGGTATCGAAATGATTTCCATATTGTCGTGCGGGTGTTTGCCAAAACCCATTCCAGCTGCTACGGTGTCATCATTCAACACTCTTAAAACACCAAAATGGCTTCTTGCGGGATCGTAATAACTACCAAAGCTGAAAGTGTGAAAACTATTAAGCCAGCCATGGTTGGCTTTGCCCCTTGTATCGGCTTTATGTAAAATTTGTGTACCTGTTTTCATATTAATTCGTTTTATTTTTACATCTCTAATAATACATGTACATACATATATTATTCCAAAAAAAATTCCTGCCATTATTTCAGGTAGCGGTCGAGCAAGTCATTCAGCTGCTTTACTTCTGTTTCCTCCATATCACTAACCTGGTTGTGGGTAGTCTCTAAAGCAGGATTTACGGCATCCAGAAGATTGATCCCTGCGTGTGCCAGAAGAATGACAGTCTCTCTTCTATCAGCCCCTGATTGAGCACGTTTTACAAGCTTTTTAATTTCCAGCCGGTCAATAATGCGAGGCACATTGCTACTACGTTCTATCATTCTTTCAGCAATATCCTTAACACACATCTGATCGGGATATTTACCTTTTAAAATACGCAACACATTGTACTGCTCAGGTGTAAGTCCATAATCTTTCAGTACTTTACTAATCCGGATTTTTACCTGGTACGCTGTGTACATAATGTTTACCACGGCTTTCTGTTTCTCGTTCTTAAATCCACTGCTTTGTATGGCCGTTTCTAATTTCAAGTACCAAAATTTATAATGCAAATATATATGTACATACATCTAATTTAAAAATTTAATTTTTGGCCATAAAAAAAACCACCAGGTTTAACTGATGGTTTCTTATTATGAAAAAGATTAAAATTATCTTTTTGCGCTGGCTGCCAACCATGGGGCAAGATCGTCACAGCTCCCAAATTCGGGATCAACATAGATGTAATATCCTTTAAGTTTTTCCGCGAACCATTTGGAAAGAATACTTTGCTTTTTTTCCTCCAATGCACGCTGCGAAATACGGTTGTAATCATCTTTCATGTTTTCGCGGTGTGGTTGGGTGCGGTTACGCAGGTAAATAATCCTGACACCTTTTTTACCTTGCTCAGTCAAGTAAACAGTTGGCTGGCTGTATTCGCCCGGCTTCAAATTCTTAATCAAGGGAATCATTTCTTTATCCAGCTGATCGATGGTAATATAAGTAGAGCCATCGCGGCTGGTAAGCCATCCACCGGAAAATTTATCTTCATCGTCACTATATTTAGATACAGCGCCTCCGAAATCAAGAATACCTGTTACCAGTTTACTTCTTACGGTATCCAGTTTGCTTTTAGCCTGGTTAATTTCATCGTCGGTTACTGGCGGAATCATAAGGATATGCCTTATCACCGCATCGTCACCAGAGCGGCTAACACATTGAAGGATATGCAACCCAAACTTTGACTTTACGACATTTGATATCTGCCCTTCCTTTAACTTGAAAGCTGTAGTCATAAACGCGGGATCCCAGTTCTTATCGTTCTTATTCAATGTGTACTGTCCACCATTC
>JBKJNG010000319.1:0-2969 GCA_046596065.1 Phnomibacter sp.
CGCTTCTGCATTGGCATATTTGCCTTTTACCGTATCAAGATGCAGTTCGAGTTTTTCGAATATTTTCTGCTGCTTTTGATAATCGTTTTTAAGGTTGTTGAGATTGGCCGGCGGTGTATTTGTCTTAACCTGTTTAACGGGCTCAGGTTGTTTGGCAACCACTTTCGTTTCGTCTTTTTTATTAGCCAGGCGTTGCGCTTCCTCTATGTTAAGCTTTTCTTTCCAGCGCACATACTCTTCATAAGTGCCGCGGAAATCACGGATTTTTCCATCCACAATTTCCCAGTAAACACTAGCTGTGCGGCTAATGAAATGCCTGTCGTGACTAACAATGATCATGCTCCCTTCGTAGCGGTTTAATGCCTCTATCAACAGATCAACGCTATGCATATCAAGGTGGTTGGTAGGTTCATCCAGCATCAGGAAGTTAGCCTTGCTAACAATCGTTTTTGCCAGGGCCACACGTGCCTTTTCACCACCGCTTAACACTTTAATTTTCTTCTCTACTTCTTCACCACTAAATAAAAAGCAACCTAATAAACTGCGATATTCCAGTTCTGTTTTACCGGCCCGGCTGTTACTCATTTCCTCGAGAATGTCCACATTTATATCAAGCGCTTCCAGTTGGTGCTGGGCGTAAAAAGATTCCACCACATTATGTCCCCACTCCCGATCACCGTTGTAAGGCTCGGTGCCTGCAATTATTCGAAGCAAGGTGCTCTTTCCTTTACCATTGGCGCCAATCAGTGCTATCTTATCGCCACGACTTATCTCTGCATGAGCGTCTTTTAAAAGCGTTATTGGTCCGAAAGATTTACTAACATGCTTTAGCGTGCAAATCACTTTTCCCGGCTGCTTATCCACCAAAAAGTTCATGCGAATATTCGGCCGTTCCATTTCAACACTTTCGATGCGCTCAAGCCGGTCAAGACGCTTAACTATACTTTGCGCAGCGGCCGCTTTACTGGCTTTCGCTTTAAAACGCTCCACGAATCGTTCCTGCTGGCGAATATAATCCTGCTGGTTTTCAAAAGCTTTTTGCTGTATTTCTATACGAAGGGCTTTTTCCTTTTCAAAAAATTCATAATTACCGGTGTACTGGTTCAACTCAGATTGATACAGGTCTACAATCTTGGTAACCATGCGGTTCAGGAAGTATTTATCATGGCTCACAATAACAACACTTCCGGGATAATGTATCAGGTATTTTTCCAGCCACTCAATGGAGGGAAGATCAAGGTGGTTGGTAGGTTCATCCAGTAACAGGATATCGGGCGCCTGCAGGATCATTTTCGCCAGCAGCACACGCATGCGCCAGCCACCACTAAACAATTGATAAGGTTTATCAAACTGGTCGGTTTCAAAACCAAGACCGTGCAAAATTTCTTCAGCCTGGTGTTCCATACTGTATCCTCCCGCCACTTCAAAATCGTGCAGCAGGTGCGAGTATTTATCCAGCAGGTCCATATCGTCGTGCTTCGTTTCGAGCTCCAGTTCCATGGCCCTTAATTCCCGCTCAATTCCCCTTGCTTTTTCAAAGGCATCCATGGCCACTTCCAGAATGGATTTCTCAATTTCGGCACTTAAAAGATCCTGGTGCAGGTAACCAATGCTTACGTTTTTACCACGTTCCACCAACCCGGCTGTAGGCAGGTATTCGCCAACTAATAATTTTAAGAGGGTACTTTTCCCTGTTCCGTTATAACCAATCAGGCCAATTCTTTCGCCCGGTTGTATATGCCAGGTAGCATCCTGGATGATTGCTCTTGCCCCAAATTCGAAAGTAACGTTCGTAAATCCTGCTAACATGCGGCAAATGTAAGGGTGGCAGGTGTGAAACCGGAAAGCAGCGGGATTTGCAATTGAAAAATTCAGCTTTTCATAAAAGCTTTTATTTTTCTGCAATCACATGCCTCGCAGAAAAAACGAAAATTTATTCGTTACAGCTGCAAAATCTGGATTCGAAAAGTGGCACTGTGGCGTATGAATTATGGCAGAACCGGAAATCTGTTGTCATCTCCCCAACTGCACTGCCTTCTGCATGGCCTGGTATCTTTTATCCCAACTTGCCATGTCCTGGTTAAGGTTATCATCTATATGTACGGTATCCTTATCCTGGAAATTACCACCCCAGCGAAGACAAGGATCGCCGATAATAGATTTTATAAAGCGCCTCACAGGTTCTGCAACTGCGGGGTATTTTCCGAGCTCCTTTGAATTCGCCGACTTACCGTTTTCATAAATAACATTCATATCAATAGCATGCCCAGCCATATGATTTGAACGGGTTGCCGGCTTTACAATTGCACCTCCAACATTTGAGGAGGTTCGGAAAGAACTGGTTACAAAAACAAAAACATTTGCTTCTTCCGCATAAGCATTGATCTTTTTGAGCGCTGCTACAAATTGCACATCTGCACGACATGGCTGACCACGAAACCTGGATGCCTCGAATAAGACAAGAGGAGATTCATTATTGGGTAAATTGTTTAGCGCAAGTTCGCTCCAGCTGCTGCCATAAAAAACATTAATATCTTTTAGCATCAAATCGATCAGCGGCCGGGTTAATAAATCGCCATCAGAATCGATGCCATTATCACTTGCATAGGCAATTACAGCGTTCCGGGTACTTTTTCCGTAATCGCCATCGGCCCCGAATTTTGCAAAATTCAACTGCGTACCGTATCCACGTTCATTCAGTAAAAGTTGGATCGCGGTAACGCTCATACGTGTACCCTTTGAAATATATTTTTTGGTCCTGAGATCGGAGCTGTGGATGGACCATAAAATGTACATTTCAGGAAGAAAATCATGGCGCTGCAGCATCAATTTTACCAGTGAGTTAGTAACGGAAGTACCATTACTATTAAGGTTATTTTTTAAGGCGAAAGCAGCTACCGCGTTTACAGTTGCGGAGCCATAGTCGCCATCCGCCTCGAAATAATCAAACTTCAATTCACGTTTAAAGC
>JBKJNG010000462.1:0-3775 GCA_046596065.1 Phnomibacter sp.
AATTTGGTTTCGAAAGGCTCAACCTGACATTTCGTTTTTACTTCCTACTATAATTTGGAGCTTCCTTAGTAATATCAATGTCGTGTGCATGGCTTTCTTTCATGCCTGCATTGGTAATGCGAACAAACTGCGCAAAATCCTGCAGATGTTTAATGGTATGCGCACCGCAATAACCCATGCCCGCACGCAGGCCACCGGTATATTGATGAATGGTTTCGCTTAGTGTTCCTTTATAAGCTACACGACCTTCAATCCCTTCAGGTACCAGCTTTTTAATGCCTTCTTCCACATCCTGGAAATAGCGGTCGCTGCTGCCCGTTTGCATGGCGCCAATGCTGCCCATGCCGCGATATTGTTTAAACTTGCGGCCTTCGTAAATAATGGTTTCACCCGGGCTTTCTTCCGTACCTGCAAAAACGCTGCCCATCATTACGGTACTGGCGCCAGCAGCAAGCGCTTTTACCATATCGCCCGTGTAGCGAATGCCGCCATCTGCAATAACAGGAATGCCTTTCGGTTTAAGTGCTTTTACAGCTTCCATTACAGCGGTAATTTGCGGAACACCTGCGCCGGCCACAATACGGGTGGTACAAATGCTGCCGGGTCCAATTCCAACTTTTACACAATCGGCACCTGCTTCAGCCAATGCCAGCGCGCCTGCGCCGGTACCCACATTGCCTGCAATTACCTGCAGGGTCTTAAACGTTTTTTTAAGCGACTTTAATGCTTTTATTACACCCTCGCTGTGACCATGTGCACTGTCGAGCGTAACAACATCCACCCCGATCTTTACAAGCGCCTCAGCACGGTCTAACATATCGCCTGTTATGCCAAGTGCAGCGCCAACTAAAAGGCGGCCGAACTGGTCTTTATTCGCATTCGGGAAATTCTGAACTTTTTGTATGTCGCGGTAAGTAATAAGGCCAACCAATGTGCCATCTTTTTTAACCACTGGTAGCTTTTCTACTTTATGAAGGCTAAGTATTTTACGGGCACCGGCAAGGCTCGTCCCTTCAGGGGCGGTTATTAGGTTAGCGGATGTCATTACTTCGCTAACCTTTTTGCGCCTGTTGTCTTCAAAGCGCAGATCGCGGTTGGTAAGAATGCCGACAAGTTTACTGCTTTTGTCTACAATGGGAATACCACCGATCTTATTTTCCCGCATCAGGTCCAGTGCATCGCCAATGGTGGCATTGTCGTGAAGGGTAACCGGATCTATAATCAGGCCGCTTTCACTGCGTTTCACTTTACGCACCTGCTCAACCTGTTGCTCGATACTCATGTTCTTGTGCAGAATACCCACGCCGCCTTCCCGGGCAAGCGCAATTGCCAGTTGCCATTCGGTAACCGTGTCCATAGCCGCACTAAGCAACGGGATATTTAGCGAAATAGATTTTGTAAGCTGCGTACGAATATCTACTTCGCGTGGAAGCACTTCGCTGTAAGCGGGCATTAGGAGCACATCGTCAAATGTGAGTCCTTCGCCAAAAAATTTATCGGGATTGCTGGTAAGGGGAGATTTTTTACTTGCCATGGGCAAAAGTAATGTCCCGAAAGCAAACCGGCAAAAACAGGATTTTTTTAAGTTTTTTTTGGGCCGTGATCGATTGTATTGGTGGCGGCTTTTGTTTCAGGCCATCCGGGGTAGTGGCTGCCCTGCCCACGGTGCCACCGCACAGCAGCCAGCTACCTCCATCTGTCCTGCAGCCTTTGAGCTGCAAACCTTTGAGCAGCAAATACAGGTAAAGGGCGAAAGATGACAGACAACGGAAGATTGTCAGACACCAGACATCAGACATGGTATTACTGAGTTGGTGGCAATGGTGCCGGTACCAAATTGTTGATAGGGGTTAATGTTTTGAGATAGGCGAATACGGCAGCCATTTCATCGTCGCTCATGTGTTTGTACATTTCCCATGGCATGGGTGGCAATAGGGTTCTCCCATTCTCCATTCCATGATATTTTCCATGACGTATGGCAATCTTAAATTGATCAAGTGTCCAGCCGGCAAGGCCTGTCTCATCCGGGGTAAGGTTGGCAGTAAACGATACGCCCCATGGCCCTGCCCATGCTGTAAGATCATCGGTAACAGTAAGCCCTTTTCCTGACATGGCTTTGCGGTCAATATCAAAAAGCGGCCTTTTTGCCGGGCGACCCGAAAGCATAAGTACCGAATCCAGTTCAGGTCCGAATTTGCCCATTCTTTTTGGAGTATGGCAATCGTTACAGCCCATTAAGGTTACCAGGTGCTGGCCATATTGTTCCGGGTTTTCATACACACCGTTTTTACGAAATGACGCTTCGTATTTTTCTTTCTCCATTCTTCCCTCATCGGGGTTGCAGGTGATAAAGAGAATAACAACAGCCAAGAGCATTGCAATAACAAACAGGGTTTGTTTTTTCATAATGTTGATTATAATGGTTAAAAAATGAAAGCTAATTTCATACGGCACAAGCAAGTTTGAACAAACAGGTTTATAGCTCCAATATAGTCATCAATAAAATAAAAAGAAATAGTTGGCAAAAATTAATGTGTAAGAATGATAGCTTATTGCAGTTTGGCATACGAAATACAATCGCTGATTTTTTATAACAACTTGTATAGTTTGCCTGGTAAGCTTTGCACCACATTTTGTAATTCGAGGCTTAAGAGTGCACCCGCCGCGGCGCTACTGCTTAAGCCGCTTTTAAAATACAGTTCGTCAACCGGTAATTGGTCGGCATTATTTAGCAGGTCAAATATTATTTTTTCTTCTGCCGTCATTTCAATGAATAATTGTCTTTGAATTTTCTTCTTCTTTTCGGGTAAAGGGAGCCAGTTCATCATGTCAAGCAATTCGTTTGCACCAATAAGTAACGCCGCTTTGTTTTGCGTTATTAAACGGTTGCAACCTTTGCTTTTCACGTCGGTTATTTTACCGGGAATAGCGAATACATCACGGTTATAATTATTGGCGAGTTCAGCCGTAATCATGCTGCCTCCTTTTATATCAGTTTCTATTACGATAGTACAATCTGCCAGTGCCGCAACAATACGGTTACGCGTTGGAAAGTTATGTTTATCGGGCTTATTGCCACTCGTAAATTCAGTGAGCAAACCGCCACCTTCACTAATCATTTGTTTGGCAAGACTTTTATTTTCGGGTGGATAAATAATATCAAGTCCATGTGCCAAAACACCAACCGTAGGCAGGTTGTTTTTTAAAGCTGCTTTGTGTGCAATGCTATCAATACCAAAGGCCAAACCGCTCACAATAGTTATGTTTTCCGCAGCAAGTTCTTTCACCAGTTTTTCAGTAACTCCTTTACCATAGTCGGTATAAGATCTTGTACCAATAATGCTGATGATCTTTAAGGCATTCAGATCAGCAGTGCCTTTGTAAAATAATAGTGTCGGCGAATCGTAGCATTGCAAAAGGCGTTTGGGATAAGCAGTATCATTTAAAAAAAGCATTTGGATATGATACTTTTCTATAAAATTTAATTCTGTTTCCAGCCATGCAAAATCGTTAAATGCTTTTATACTTTTTGCCCTTACACTGCCTACGCCATCCAGTTTGCTTAAGGTACTTTCCTTAGCTGCAAAAATAGCCGTTGCAGAACCTAATTGCTCCACCAGGTTTTTTGCAATTACACAACCTACAAACGGAACTTGTGTAAGGGCTAACTGGTATAAGCGTTCTGAATGCATAGTTTATACTGGATTTTACTTTAATGAAAATAAAGTAAACGATTTGTTTGCATTCGGGCTAAATTTAGATAGGAGGAGCAGGG
>JBKJNG010000325.1:0-3153 GCA_046596065.1 Phnomibacter sp.
AGGCGCTATTCTTGGCTATTATATTTACGAAAGCTGGGTGGCTTTCAAACAAACTTTTTCAGAAGCACCGGCTTCACTTAATGACCGGCAGAAAAATACTTAATTAGATGCAGCAACCTCACGGTTTACGATTTGCCTGAATTTTTTTTGCTTCTGGTTCCACATAATAATAGAAAGAAAGAAAGCCCCGGCAACCGACCCAATTGCGATTGCGATAAGTACATAAAGCTTTACAAACGGAAGGTTCATGAAAAGCCCCAATGCTACAGCACAAAGAAAAATCAGAAAGGTTAGTCCAAAAGTGTAGGTAGCTACGTACACTTTTTTTCCTCCATGCCGCTGCTCTTCCCAGCTCCGCAAAAAACGTCCTTCTTCAGCACTAATTGCCATGGTAAGAATTGATAATTAAACCAGTAACAGCATGTTAACGGTATAAATGCTATTGGAGTGTGAAGCAGTAACTATTCGCCAAAATAGTCAACGTAAATGCGGGGAGTTTCGTAAAGCCTTATTTGGTGCAGGGTTCCGCCCGATATGTGCGGTGCCAGTTGTTTCCAGATTCCGATTACAAAATTTTCGGTGCTTGCAAGCTGGCCTGCCATAAATGGCACATCCGTGTTTAAATTTTTGTGATCCACCTTATCCAGCACATGCTGGTTAATAATTTTACTCAGCTTTTTTACATCAATAATAAAACCTGTATCCCGGTCGGGCGTTCCTTTAACCGTAACATGAATTTCGTAATTGTGACCATGCCAGTTTTCATTAGCACAGGGGCCAAAAGCGGACTCATTCTGTTCTTTACTCCAGTTGGGATTATATAGCTTGTGAGCCGCATTAAAATGCTCCACCCTTGTAACGTATACCATATCGGCGGCAAATATAAACCTGCGGCCAATAATGAGCTAATGTGATAATTTGCTAATCTGCTAATAAACCGCCGAAAGGCAAATGCCAAAATAAAGAAAATTAAAGGTGATGAAAGTTTCACAAATCAATACTAAAAATGGGTACCCTTCTCCTCAAGGAGCAGGGACAGAGATGAGGTGAACAGCCTTAAGGCAAATGCCACCGGACGGTCATCAACATTGTTCTGCAATAAACTTTCAACCACAACCGGGTACATTTTAGGCTTATCAGTAAACGCGAGGTTTTTGATTAACGGAAAACCAACTTATTGCCTTGCCCATTAAACGTAATTTCATTAACCGATCAATTTAAACAACCTCCATTTTTGTTTAACTAATTTAAAGCAATCATCAACAAAACAATTTTCACCAATTGTTGTAATTATAACACCGGCAGAAAATTACTGGCAAAAGTTTCGGCATCCAGTCGTTTTGAAACCACAAATAAAGGTTTTATAAGTAATCATAAAACCTTGAAACCTATACATGAGAGTATCCGTATTTAGAAAAGAACATTTTAATGCAGCGCACAGGCTTGATAACCCTACGCTTGGCAAAACAGAAAACGAAGCAATTTTTGGGAAATGCAATTACCCGAATTTTCATGGTCATAACTACGAATTGATTGTGCAGGTAACGGGCGAAATAGATGCTGTAACGGGTTATGTAATGGATATGAAAACCTTAAAGGATATCGTATGGCAATATGCACTCAACAGGTTCGATCATAAGAATCTGAATCTCGATACAGAAGAATTTAAGCACCTGAATCCAACCGCAGAAAACATTGCAGTGGTGATCTTCAACCTCATCAGGCCGCATATTGATAGTAATAAAGAATTGAAAATCAGATTATATGAAACAGAACGGAATTTTGTTGAATACCCGGCATAACGGGTACGAGTTAAATGAAAAATCAGCTGCAAACGACCTGTTGGCTACGGCTGAAAAAGATAATGACATACTTCTTACCAATAAAAAAACGGTTATAAAAGAAGTTAGCGGCGTTGGTAAATTAACCATTGATGAAATTGGCGATGAGCATATCAGCACCTCTTACGATACGCCCTTGAGGCAAGACGCTTTCGATATTACAGACGATGAAAAGATCAGCCGTATCGCTTTTCATTTCAGGGAAATTATGGAAACGCTTGGCCTCGACCTTACCGACGACAGCCTAAGCGGCACACCCAACCGTGTAGCCAAAATGTATGTGCAGGAAATATTCAATGGCCTCGATCCTAAGAATATGCCAAGGGTGGCATTGTTCGAAAACAAGTATCGCTACAACGAAATGCTGGTGGAAAAAAACATCACATTCTACAGCAACTGCGAACATCATTTTGTGCCCATTACCGGCCGTGCCCATGTGGCATATATCTCTAATGGTAAAATAGTTGGCCTTAGCAAAATAAACCGCATCGTGCAATATTTCGCCAAACGGCCACAGGTGCAGGAACGTTTGACCATTCAAATAGCCAACCATTTAAAAGAAATATTGGGCACCGAAGATGTAGCGGTGCTGATTGATGCCGTACACATGTGTGTTACCAGCCGCGGCGTGGAAGATCAAAATTCCGCTACCGTTACAAGCTTTTATGGTGGCGCTTTTCGGGGCGATGCTAAAAAGAATGAATTCCTGAAATACGTTTATGGCGGTTAAAAAGTGCGCCCCAATGAAACAACAATAAATTCATTTTGACGCACACTCCCCGCTTAGCGGAGCTTTACGGGGTACTGCTGCCAGTCCTTTGCGCACAGTTTTAATAACCAACTTTTTAACTGGCAGTCTTCACCCACACCATTTTTTAAGGATGACTTTTTTAATGCCAATCCTATATCCATCTTAATTTATTTGGCATTGGCCGCAAATGAGCATGCATTACAAGCGGCTTATTTATCTTGCCAGTGTGAAATTTCCCAAAAACAAATTAGTCTATATACTTCCAGGCTTATTGTTGTTTGCTGCATGGCCGGTCAGTCCTTTTACCTTTCTAATTTTTATTGGCCTGGTGCCACTGTTCTGGCTGGAGGCAAATACGCCGGATCTGCGAAAGTTTTTCTTCCTGCTTCTGCTGAATCTTTTCATTTGGAACCTTGCTACTACCTGGTGGATCTGGAATGCTTCCCCCGGAGGTGCGGTGGGAGCAATAGTGGCTAACAGCCTGCTTATGTGCTTTCCATGGATGTTGTACCGGCTAACAAAAAAACACCTTGGCCAGGCTACCGCTTTTCTTGCATTTGC
>JBKJNG010000197.1:0-4467 GCA_046596065.1 Phnomibacter sp.
ATTTAAGGCGGCATTATAGCTAAAGCTTTCCTTATAGTAATAGGCAATATTCTTGTAAGCAACAGCTGTAACAAAATTTGAGTTACCGGTTTTTATTTGTGCTGCTGTTTCAACAGAACGTAACGCATTTCTTAAGGCATCAGTGATATTTTTATTTGCCAGGTATTCGTACAGGCCGATCCTATCAAGCAAGCGTACATAAACTGAGTCTTTTTTTATTTTACAATTCTCGGACTGCATTAGTAACCTGTTTGCGTTCTGTAGTTTTTCAAGAATTGTTTTATTTGAAGAAGCATCGCTGGAAAGTACTTGCCAAATTTCAGCCGCCGAAAAACATCTTGAAGCAGCTGAAAAGCAAAAAGCCAGGGAAATAATTCCCATGGCTAATATTTTATATATATAATACAATCGCATTTTTCCGCTTTATTAGCTTAATCAATAAAACCTCTGTTACCGTAAATGCTTTACAACATTCCCACCTCTAACCGAAGTGAAGGAAGGAACAGATTGGATGAAGCCAGTCCTAACAAGCTCGGGTATGATGGTAGTTTTATCGAATTGTCCGGAGCTTATAACAGCAACCAAAGCATCATAATTTGCGGCTACAATTCCTGTAAAAATTGGCGTGGCATACGACGAGCCTTCAATTTGCGAATTGTTAAGGCTGGGATTTTCAAAAACATAAGCGTCATTAAAAGTTCCCATTACCTTATCTGCTATCGTAGCTATATCAACAACTGTTGGCGAATAATTTTGCCTTGGCGAAACTGCATAACCACTACTGATTTTTGCACCGGTTGTTACCGTTATTACATTTGGCATAGTTTCATCTCCCGCAAATGATGCAGGATAAAAATTCATCTTGTCAAGACTGCGATCAATTCTTCCGCATGTCCGTAATTGCTGAAACGCATCATAATTTCCTGCAGCGGCAATCATTAGAATATGATCCTTAGTAAGATAGTGTTTGATGTATTCTTTAAACAAAAGAGCGCCTGAATCGATTGGAGTGTCACCAATTGGACAGGAATAATATCCAAAACTTGCATTGATAATCTTAGCGCCGCGATCCTTTGCATACAACATGGCACAAAGCACATCATACAAATTTGCTATTCCGTCATCTGAAATTATTTTAACTGGCAAAATTTTAACCGGCGTTTTGTGGATTTTATCAACCTGCTGGGTAATAAGAGTTGCTGCAGTGGCCCCATGCCCTATAGGTTTATACTTATCCTGCACATCGTCGTTTTTAGCTGAAAAATTCCACCCGTTGATTGCCCGTGGATCGAGGCAACTCTTTGTACTACCTGCATACAAATAACCAGCTGCCCGTAGTTGAGAAGTGTCTACACCGGTATCTAAAACACCTACGACTACCGGCGTTCCTGAATAGTCTTTCGTTCGTAAATCGATAGGGGTTTTCGGATTATCTAAACTATCAATGGGATCATTTACAGCAATATTAAAATTTACGCACCAGTAGTATCCGATGCCCTGCGGGCCGGATCCCTTTCCACCAGATCCACCAGTTGCCAGCTGCCCAACGGGGCCCAGAGCTTTTGCCGCATCAACGCCTGTCAACAAGGCCAGTTCTCTATCACAATTACTGCACGCATTTACCTGGTAATTCGGGTGAGCCCTTAAAATTGAATCTATATTAAATTGAAATTCGCCTGGCGTTGCTCCAGGTGCCTTCCATACAAGGACCTGGTCGCTGCGAAATGCCGGAACCGATGAATCGTACAACGGAAAAATTCCTATATATTTTGGCAATTTGCAGGATAAGCCGAATATAGTCGCACTTAAAATAATAAAGACAACAATCATCTGCGTAGTTCCTATTACGCCTTTAAAGTTATTTTTCATACAATGTTTGTTGATTCTTTAATGTATACTTTTTAAAAAAAATTATAACTTTTTAAGCCATTTTGCGGCTTGTTCTCTTCCTTCAAGATTTTGGTCCGCTACCTGTTCCAGCAAACCTTTTGCCTTTTTAAAATCATCATTTTCATTACGCAATAACATCCCTGATGCCTCTAAAAAAAGCCCCGGGTTGCTATACAACCCCTTCATTCTGGCAAGCGCATCAAAGGTTTCAATGGCTTTGTCGTAATTCCCTTTCATAAGGTAAACAAGACCTGCAAATTGTTTTGCATCGGCATTGTCTGGATGGCTTTTCGCAACTGCTTCAAAAAATATAACAGCCTTATCATATTCTTTATTGTTATAAGCTACTTTGCCCATTTCAATACTATCTGTGGCGCTGCCCATAGTTAAACTTAGTTGCTGATAATTTTCGTTTAGGTATTGCTGCGCCAACGATTTAGTATCAGCAGGTTTTAATAAGTACAAAACCGAAGCCACAATTATAACACTGGCTGCAACTGAATAACGGAACCATTGCTGCTGGTATAACTTAATGGACGGCGCTTTAACAGGCACTTGCCGTACGCCAGATTCCTCATTCCACTTTGATTGTTTGTCTTTTAGTAATTTCGACCTTAATGCCTGCCTGGTAGAAATATAAAAAGCAACTTCGTTTGCAAAAGCTTCATCGGCGGCACACCGGTTTTCAAAACTTAGCCGTTTGGTGGCATCCAGTTTATTTTGAAAGTAAGATTCTATATATTCAAATGTTTCATTCATGCAGTTCAATAAATTATATAAGACATAAAATAATTTTAAACAGGTTTACCAATGCTGATCTTACAGGAATAATGGTTTTACTTTTTCTCTTAACTTTTCCAAACAACGCAAACGGGTTGTTTTAGCAACTGCCGCATTATTGTATTCCAGTTCTTCCGCAATTTCGCGGTCGGTTAATCCATCTTCAAACAACAGCAAAATATCACGGCATTTCTGACCGATAGCTTCCAGGTTAAATTTGATTGCTTCCTGCTTTTGACGGTCAATTAAATGCTCAATAATTATCCTGGTATTATCAGGCAACTGACTCATCATTTCAGGTATTGCCATTGTTTGATGAACCTGCTGCTTATTAGTCGTGCTTTTTCTTACAAGGTCAATACACTTATTCGAAAATATTTGAAACAGGTAGGTTTTAAGCGAGGAACGGCCATCAAAACGCTCGCTGACAACATTATGGATCACAGATAATACCGTGTCGCTGTAAGCACTAAAACTGTCCTCGTTGCTAAGATTATATTTCTTGCAACCCTCACCTATAAAGTATTGGTAACAGTTATACAGGATCTTCTCCTGCACAAGCCGCTGCTTATAACCTGATTGTAAGCCGGCTAAGATTTCCTGGTCCTGGGAAGTCAAAAATTTGGGATTTCTCAAATATAACCTTTAAAGGAGATATATGCAATATGTAAACAGAAGCAGAAAATTATTTATCACAGCAACGGCCATTGTATACCGTAAATACCGGCTGACTGAAAAAAAGAATATTAAAAATATGGAGTTTCCTGTTTCCCTTTTAGCAGGCAATCCGATTCATAATATGTAAACCACTTAAAAAGGTTTCGAAAAAAAATTCACACCATCAAAATTTAAAAAAATGAAAAAGACACTTGTGATCCTCATCGCCACATCCGCAGCGCTATTATCCGTTAATACAAAAACATTGGCCCAGCAAAACGGAACCATTGCCGCAATTACAAACGACAAAAACATCCGTACATCACCAATGGATCAATCAGCTACAGTGGTAAACAGCAACCTTGCAAACAAGAAAATGAGCATGCGTGCTTTAAAAGATTTCAGTAAATCTTTTAAGAATGCTAACAACGCTGATTGGTTTGTTACTGAAACCGGTGGATTTGTTGCATCATTTAAAGAAAATGAAGTAAAAAACAGTGCTTACTACAATCAAAAAGGGCAGTTTATGTATAGCATTAAACGTTATGCTGAACAGGACTTACCCAAAAGCATTCGTCACATTGTAAAAAGCAGCTACTATGATTACTCCATTCTTGGCGTAGAAGAAGTTGGAGTTGATAGCAAGACAATTTACCTGGTACATATACAGGATGAGCACACCTCAAAAACAATCAGAATTGCCGACGGCGAGATGGATGTAATTGAAGAGCTGGTACATTAATTGCCGCATTCCCCCACCCCTGATATGCACACCACAAAACGGCCCTCAAACGAGGGTTGTTTTGTTTAATTACCAGTAAACACCGGTTTTCTTTTTTCTAAAAAAGCAGTAGCCCCTTCCTTAACATCTGCTGTATCGAACAGCATACCAAAAGCATCGATTTCCCGTTGTAAACCATCTGTTACACCGTATGCAGCCGCATTAATTAATTCAATTACTTTTCCTATTGCCAGCGGCGCTTTTGTATTAATGAGTTTTAATGTTTTGATCGCTGTTTCTATTAATGCTTCGGGCGCAGTTACCTGGTTAACCAAACCCCATTGCAAAGCATCAGCGGCGCTTACCATATTGCCCGTCATGGTTAACTCCATTGCCCGGCCTTTGCCAACCAATTGTGT
>JBKJNG010000373.1:0-4699 GCA_046596065.1 Phnomibacter sp.
CTTCGCCATCAGGCGATAGGTGGTCCATTTACCACCAATAATGCTGATCAATCCCGATACCGCATCTACTTCTACTTCATGATCTCTGACCAGGTCTTTGGTTTCATTTTCCGCGGCGGTAATTAACGGTCGCAATCCGCCAAAACCTGCAGTAACATCTGCTGGTGTTGCGTTAATATCAAGGTATTCGTTTACGTAATCTAAAATGTATTTTACTTCCGTTGCATCGGGTCCAAATTCGGTGGTGGTTAACGGTGCAGGATCATCGGTGGTTCCCGCAAGCAAATAACCGCCATAAGGTATCACAAATATTAAACGGCCATCCCTTGTTTCAGGAATCAGCAGCGCCGCTTTTGATGGCATCATACTTCCCGGCAGCAAAATATGAACACCCTTGCTCACAGTAAGCCTCGGCTTTAACGCCACATTCGCCATACTGCGAACGGCATCGGCAAAAGGCCCGGTAGCATTAATAAAAACTTTTGCTTTAATAGTGTATAATACCCCGGTAAGACGATCACGAACCTGCAGGCTTTGTAACTTGTCATTAGCAGATTTATCAAATTGAATGGCCTCGCAATGGTTAATACACGCAGCGCCTTTTTGTACCGCCGTTTGTATTAATGCAAGGTTAAAACGCTGATCATCCAACTGGCCATCGTAATACAAAACAGCATTGTACAACTGCTTTTTATTCAATGTAGGAATGTATTTAGTCGCCTCTGATTTACTAAGCAACCAACTGCTGCCAATGTTTTTTGTTCCGCTTATCCAATCATATAGCTTAAGACCGATAAAATAGTACATACCACTTACCCAGTTACGGCAAGGAGTAACAAGTTGCAATGGCCTAGTAATATGCGGCGCAATACTTAACAGTGTCTTGCGTTCCTTCAGTGCTTTTCGCACCATTTTAAACTGGTCGGCACTCAGCTTTTTTACTGCTTGTTCCAGGTAGCGCACACCACCATGAATAAGCTTGGTGCTTTTTGAGGAAGTGCCCGATGCAAAATCCTCCTGTTCAATCAAAATAGTTTTAAATCCCTGGCATTGCGCTTCCAGCGCACAACCTGCGCCGGTGGCCCCGCCTCCTATTATGCATACATCAAAGAGAACGGTATTGGTTTCTTCTAAAAATTGGTTTCTTTTCACAGCTATTTTTCAGTTGTGCAAAATACTTTATTCGGCTTAACCTTTGCAGCAACATTTTGTTATTGAAAGTTATGATATTAATAGTAGCTACGACCAATCGAAAAAATTCCAAAACCTATAAAGTAGCGGAGTACTATCAAAATTTGCTAAACGAGCTGAATGCGGAGAACGATATTTTAAGTTTAGAAAATCTTCCAGAAGATTTTGCCTTCAGTGCGCTCTATGAAAACTCGGGTAAAAATCCTGAATTCAACCTGCACAAAGACCGCATGGATGCCGCCGGCAAATTCGTTTTTATTGTTCCGGAATACAACGGTTCTTTTCCCGGCGTTTTAAAAACATTTATCGATGGCCTTGGCTGGCCCAATGCACTCAGCGGAAAAAAGGTCGCTTTTGTAAGCATCAGCGATGGCGCATTGGGTGGCGCAATTGCCATCAGCCATCTTACCGATATTTTCCATTATCTGAACTGCAATGTGCTCTCAAACCTTGTCCGCATTCCTTTTATGAAAAAGAACTTTGTTGACAACGAAATACAGGATGATTTTATAAAAAACCTGGCGGAAGATCAGGCCGCTTTATTGGTAGCATTTTAAATACCTATCTTACTTTAGCTACTATTTGTTATTAAATTATTGATTATTGGTGGATAGAGCTGGCATCTGCAAATTGTCGGTCGCTTTAAATCACGCGTTTTTTTAATACAAATACAACTTTGAAGCCCGGCATGGCAGCCATTTCAGCTGTGGTCCCGCTATCCGCTGCAAGCTCCGTTCGGCAAAGCCCGAAACGGAGGCTTTCCGCTACTATCGGGGCTAAGGGCCCAACTGTATATTTTCAATGGGGCAGTGAAAGACAAGTAACGTAATGCCCGTTACCAGTGTTACAAAAGGAAAATATCTCCCAAACGCTAACTGTTCCGCACCAACACTACAGGCTGCCCCGGCAGGCAATATTCTAAAGTTAAGCTCCTCTAATCAATTGCACCGCCCTTCAGGGTGGTAATTGAAAGGACTCATTCGCTATATTAGCTTTAGCCAAACAATTACTTTCGGCTAAAGCCGTATTGGTTATCATAATTCTTTATCGTGGCAATTAAAATCCTCAACTAAATGCGTTTAACATTGAAAACTTGTGTTGGCTGTTTGTATTCATACACTGCTAACCACTCACTATTCACAAATGCGCCCACAATAATTCAAACAAGTTCCTTACTTTCCGCATCAGTTTTAATTGCTATTTAAAAGCGTAACAAAACGATTGATTTAATCCATAAAAAGCCACAGCTTCCTTATGAAATACATTGCCGCCATCGACCAGGGAACAACCAGCACCCGCTTTATTGTATTCGATATCAAGGGCCAGATTATAAGTTCCGCACAGCGGGAACATACCCAGTATTATCCAAAGCCCGGCTGGGTAGAACATGATCCCGAAGAAATTTTTGAAAATACGAGGCTGGTTGTAGCAGAAGCCTTGATTAAGGGTGGGCTTACCATAGAAAACATTGCTGCCATTGGCATAACCAACCAGCGGGAAACAACGGTTGTATGGAATAAAACAACTGGCAAAGCTTACTACAATGCACTCGTTTGGCAGGATACCCGCACCGGCGATATGGTGAATGAATTAACCGCCACTTATGGCGCCGACGGACTTCGGGAAAAAACAGGTTTGCCCTTTGCCACTTATTTCAGTGGTTTAAAACTAAAATGGCTGTTGGAAAATGTAGAAGGTTTAAGGGCCGATGCTGAAAGTGGAGAAGCCCTCTTCGGCAATATCGATACCTGGCTTGTTTGGAAATTTACCGGCGAACACAAAACCGATGTAACCAATGCCAGTCGTACGCAGTTGATGAACCTGGAAACACTTGCCTGGGATGAAGAGATCTTACAACAATTAGATATTCCAGCATCCATGCTGCCGCAAATTCAACCCAGCGCCGGTTATTTTGGAACCGTACAGGAAGGGGCCGCAAAAGGCTTGCGAATTATGGGGGTGCTGGGTGATCAGCAGGCGGCACTGGTGGGGCAAACGTGTTTTGATGCAGGCCAGGCAAAAAACACTTACGGCACTGGTTGCTTTATGCTGCTGAATACAGGCGAAAAAATTGTTGCCTCTAAAAACGGGCTGCTAACTACCGTGGCTTACCAGTTTGGCCAGCAACCGGCTTGCTATGCGTTGGAGGGCAGCATTGCCATTAGCGGCGCATTAGTACAATGGATGCGGGATAACCTCGGCCTGATAGCCGATAGCAAAGACATTGAATCACTCGCCGCCTCCGTGCCCGATAATGGCGATGTTTATTTTGTACCTGCCTTCAGCGGATTATATGCACCTTACTGGCGCACCGATGCCCGCGGCACTATTACCGGCCTCACCGGTTTTGCCGGAAAAGGCCATTTGGCAAGGGCCGTACTCGAGGCCACTGCTTATCAAACACTCGATGTATTAAACGCCATGCAAGCCGATAGTGGTATTACATTAAAAGCGTTGAATGTAGATGGTGGCATGGTGGTGAACGAATTGCTGATGCAATTCCAGGCGGATATGGTGCAAACACCAGTACAACGTCCGTTAGTGAGTGAAACCACCTGCCTTGGTGCAGCTTACGCCGCAGGCCTTGCCGCAGGTTACTGGAGCAATTTAGAAGATCTGAAACGCAACCACCAGGTAAGTCAAAAATGGCAACCGGCAATGCCTGTTGAAAAACGTGATGGGCTATATGCCAAATGGAAAAAAGCAGTAGAGAAAAGTATGAACTGGTTGTGAAGTTGCATCCATTTAAAAAACATAAACCTACCACATTAACAGGGTTAGATTCACGCAGTACACTCAGCTAAACCGATGGTACCAATATACCGGCCGAAGAATAATTATTCGGCATTTGTACCTAAGTCAACATTTGAATAACTTACCACACAGACAGAATGCTAATACCGATACATCTGCAATCTTGGACGTTTGCTTCAAGCCCACCGCAACTTTGCAAACTTAAAATTGAGTGAGTAAAATAAAGAGTTCCGATAAACCATTTATACGGCTAATCAAGACTTACATGTTAGTTTTCGTATTAACATTTGTTGGTTATACTTTTCTCAAATGGCTTTTAACAACCAGAGCAAGAATCTTAGACGTTAACATCAAAACGATTTAAACATGGCAATTTATTCAACACTAATTTGCTTGATAGGTTCAGTAATTTTATTTACCCTGTTTAATCTATTCAAACGCTAGTTGCTCTGTCCAACTGCGAGTCTCTGGCAACGGAATTTTAAAACAACCTCAATAAAAAAGCTAACAAGAACTTTATTCCTTGTTAGCTTTTTAAATTAGTAAGCTATGAGCTTACTTTAAAAACTTGGTAATCTCTTCGCTGGTCGGCTCCACTTTACTGTCAAAATGCTGTAGCAGCGTGCCGTTTTCATCTAACAGGAATTTATTAAAATTCCAGCCGATTTCAGAATCACTTACGCCGTTTTCTGATTTTGTTGTTAACCACTTAAACAGCGGATCAATATCGCTTCCTTTTACGCTAACCTTTGCT
>JBKJNG010000576.1:0-6865 GCA_046596065.1 Phnomibacter sp.
CTTTCGGTTGTTCAAATTGCGTGGGAATATTTTTTTTGGTGGCTGTTTGACTTGCTAATAATTCATACACTGTAAAAAAGGGTAAAGGCTTTGGGAATGATAGACTGTCTGCCATAACTTCTGCAGTTTTACTATTTTCCCCGGTAAGATAGAAACCGAGTTCAGTAATATAAACTACTGAATAAATTTTTATTAAAAGCGTTATAAACTAATACAAATTAAATCAGCGATCAATTACTCAGAAACCGTCATTTTTCCATTGTAATTTTGGTTGTGCCGCATCTGCAGAACTGGATTCGATTCATAACTTTACGTTGATATAATTCCATAACTTGGTAGCGGAAGGAAACTGCAATGGATAAACCAATCATCTATATCTCATCGACCTTTTTCGATTTGCAGGAGCATCGCAGGGTGCTTACCGAATCATTGCGAAACACAAATGTGTTTGATGTTAGAGGAATGGAGAATTATGGAACAATCAGTAAGCGACCGCTTGATGCGTGCCTCGATGACGTTGCTTCGTCAGAATTCTATATCCTGCTGTTGGGCAAGCGCTACGGTTTCATTCCTGAGGGATATAATTTTTCCATTACTAACCTGGAGTACAAAAAAGCAATTGGTGATGAGGATATGAGCAGGGTGGCTGGTAAGCCAGAACGAAACAACAGATGTGTTCTCCCTTTTATTTCCGATGACAATTATGTATTGGGCGAAGACATAAAAAAGGCAATAGGCGAAGAAGAAATACGAGATGGCGACGCACTTACGCAAACAAAAAATAAAAATCTAACAGATCTAAAAACCCGCATCAAATCAGATTTTGTAATCGATAAAAGTTTCACTTCTCCGGCAGATCTTGTTATGAAAGTGATGGGGGCTCTGATACCCGAACTCGTTAACCGCAACTATGCCTCGCTGGTAAATAACATTTTGCTGCATGAAGAAATTGTTTATCGCTGCAACCGTGTAAAAGCGAGAGAAGATTTTTTACTCAAGAATTTAAGACTTTTCAGGGTATTTATCATCCATGGCGAACGTTGCGAATTACCTGAAATATTCTCAAATAACATTAGCCATTACGACTTGAACATTACAAAGCAAATTGAAATTAAAAACCTGGATGAATATACCAGCACCATACCCGAAAAATTTTTACCAGGCCTTGCAGTAACATTTCACCAAAGAATTTTTTCCGAATGGCCAGAAACCGATGAATATAGTTTTGAAAACCTGGCCGAAAATATTATTGCTCATCCCACTTTTTCGAGTGCCGTTATACGTATCGAAATCAGTCATGAATCATGGAAAAAATTTTATACCCTGATAGAACTTTTTTTTAATCAAATGAGCAAGATGCGTTCATTGATCTCCCTTGAAAAAAATTTGTATGTGCTGTTTAACATCAAATACAGAACGCCGGATAATATTTTACAGGAGAATCCGCCTGCCGCGGCCGTACTGGATAAACTGAGAAGAATAAATATTTCCGATATAGAAGAATGGGTGGAGACCTATTTTTATATGAACAAAGACATTACGAAAAGAAACAGGAATGTATTGCTGGCAGATGAGATTATTCAATACTATTTTAAAGATTATGCTGAAGCAGATGAATCCTTTAGTATGCAGGATGCAATAAAAAGGCTTACGAAAATTGTAAACGACTTTAATAACAACGCTAACTTATTTGAAAACTATAAAAAACTATACAGCGAATAATGAGTAAATACATTTTATCCGATTCTCTGAGAAGAGCTGTTGAAATTGCATTATTTTTAAACAGGCCGTTATTGCTTTGTGGCGAACCCGGCACAGGTAAAACAACCCTTGCCAAAGAACTGGCAAGAAGGTTTAGTGAAGCGCCGCCAGCTGACAGCGCTCCTTTTTATCCCGTACCATTAATATTCAATACGAAAACTACTTCCTCGGCCAGCGATCTCTTTTATACCTACGATGCCCTCTCAAGATTAAGAGATGCTTATGCTAAAACAAACTGTCCGGTCGAAGATTATATTGACCTGAAAGCGCTCGGAAAAGCAATTATTTTAAAGCACGGGGCTATGTCACCTGTTTTAAAATCAATCTGTGAAATAAAATTCGTTAAGGAAGTAATAGAAAATAATACCCTGCCATCAAAAGTGGTAAGCAGTATAGTGTTGATAGATGAAATAGATAAAGCCCCAAGGGATTTTCCTAACGACATATTGAATGAGATAGAACATTACCAGTTTGATATAAGAGAAATGAATGCAAGCATTCCGCCAGCTGATAATAATGCAAAAATTTTTGTTGTGATGACCAGCAATAATGAAAAATCGTTGCCCGATGCTTTCCTGCGACGTTGTGTATTTCATTACATCGATTTTCCAAAAGACCAATTGAAGGAAATACTGGAAGCACATTTTACAGGCTGGGACAACAACACAGATGTGAAAGTTTTAATTGACCGTTTTAACCAATTGCGTGAACTTCCGCTTAATAAAAAGCCTGCCACAGCAGAGTTTATAAACTGGGTACAATACCTTTCTGTGAAGGGCTTGCTTGAAAAATCAAAACAGCATTTTTCCGGCCTTGATGCAACTGACAAAGAATTGCTGAAGAGCAGCCTGGGAATCATGTTTAAAAACAAAAACGATATAAACCTGGCACTCGAATCTTTTGGAAAAATGTAATTCAAATTCATGCAGGTTTCTTCCATTAATATTGTCTTTTACCGTTGGCTGGAACCGTTTCTTGAATCTATTAAAGAGAAGGGGTTTACAGTAACGCCCGATACGCATATACAGCTGTTAAAAGTGTTGACCGGGATGTCGGATAAGATCGACAGCCCTGCCGTATTGTTTGACTATATATCGCCACTGCTCGCAAAAAGCAACGAAGAAAGGCTGTTACTGAAACAGGAATTTGATGCATATTTTTACCAGCCTTTTCTGAAAATAAAAGAAACACCAACACGCAGGTATCCATATATTTTTTTGGGTGTTGATCTGCTGCTGATCTTCTTTTTTATTTTGCTTGTTTACCCATGGCCTGCTCATTCTGAAGCCGAATCGAAATACCAGATACAATACAATAATCTTAATCAACCGGTTGTATTCAGTGCTGGTGCCGGCTTTAAGAACCTGGATGATACTGTTTATGCAGACTATAAATGGGATTTTGGAGACGGCAACGTTGATTCTTCCGGCCATCCAACAGTTACACATTTATACAGCAAGCCCGGATCTTATAAAACCTCCCTTACTTTATCAGGCAAGTCTGATAAGATCAGCGTAACAAAAGCATTTAAGGAACAGGAGATAAAACTATGTAAGCCGCAGGTATTATTAATGTCAGATGCTGGTTATGAACTGGCTTTAGGTGCGTCTGCTAACTTTTACCCGGTTTATGATTCCTTATATCCCGCATCGGGCGAAAATGTATGGATGCTGAATGGTAAAGTACTGCAGAAGAATGCGCCGGAATTTATGTATAAATTTGATTCCGCTGGATTGCAAACTGTTTCTTATATAGACAGTAAGTATTATGAAATTACTGATTGCATCGTCCAGGCCGATAAACCGGTTTATGTGAAAGCCAGTTCAGCTATTAGTTTAAATATTATACAGGCAGGTGATATAATAAATCCTCCTGTAAAACTGAATTCAACTTTCCTGGTTTTAATAATGATATTGTTTGGTTGTACACTGTTTGCTTACATATGGTTGCGGAGCAAGACAGCAGCACAACGAAGAAAGGATATGATAAAACCTGCTGATATCCTGTCGTCATTTGCAGGAATGCAATCACCTTACGAGATACCGTTTAAAAATAAAGACGACGTAATTGATGACGAACCTTATCTGAATAATCTTACAAGAAAATTGAAACGGCGTATGCCGGATGAGAGTCATTTTATTAATGTGCCGCTTACCATTGCAGAAACCATCAAGGCAGATGGGTTGATTATTCCTTACTGGAGCTATCAAACAAGACCCGTTGAATATATTGTACTGATTGATAAAACCAAAGCAAATAACCAGCAGGTAAAGCTCTTCGACTACCTGTTAAAGCGTTTTTCAAGAAGCGATCTTTTTATTGAAAAATTTTACTTTTCCTCGCAGCCCGAAATATGTACCAATGATCAGTACAGGTCAGGAATTCATGTTTCAAGACTATATGATATTTATCCAAACCATGTGCTGATCATTTTTGGTGATGGCTATTCGTTCATCAGTAAATTTTATCCTTCGCTTAATAATGAACTGGCAAGCCTGTTTAAAAAATGGGAGTATGCAACCATATTTACACCTAAGCCTTACAAAGACTGGAATTATAAAGAAGAAATTTTGCAACGTGGGTTTGTGTTATTGCCGGCCGATCTCGAAGGTCAATTAATGTTGTTTGCACTCCAGGAAGGAGTAGAAGATAATTACCAGGAATATTATAACCGGATATCTGCCACTTACAGGCTGCAGCCTTATGATCTGAATGAGGTCGATGATATTAAAACTTACCTCAGCGATCCATTTCTTTTTCAATGGTTGTGCGCTATTGCTATTTATCCCTCGGTGCATTGGGAAGTATTGCTGGGAATAGGCGATGCCTTACAAAAAGAAGCGTTTCCCAACCGTTCCATTAACTATACTAACCTGCTTAAGCTGGTGCGCATTGACTGGATGCGGGAAGGATCAATGCCCGATGATACAAGGCTTGAACTGCTAAAACAACTGGAACCTCAAAATGAAATCATTGCCCGAAAGGCGATGATCGTATTGATGAATGAAGCGGCAGCCGGTTTGAAAGAAAAAAGTTTTGTGTACGAGCAAATGCAGCTGCAGCGCATGACCGATAAATTTATGCTGTATGCGCAAGATCCTGATATCCCGGAGCACAAAGAGTATAAACAGGCTTATGAACAATTTAAAATATTATGGAAGGGCGATAAAATATTAGACTATCCTTTGACCACTTACTTGAATAAGGAAGAAGGTGCAAATTGGACCACGTTGATTGGAAATAAAAGTTTATCCGGTGAACCAACAGATAGCAAATCAATTGATGATTTCTTTGATGATGGTCAGCCTTTAATACAAAAAAGATGGAAACAGTTACAACGGGCTTCCCTTTTACTTTCTATTCTGTTGCCAGTAATACTGGTAGCGGCATTTGCGTTTAGAAATAAAATCAATAATACCGCAATCGATAAGAAACTTAGTCTGACGGCAATAAATAACAAAATAGCATTCAGCTTTGGTTTTCAACCTGGCGAATGTTTGTCGGCTGTGCAACTGCAAAAGGATTCAGTTAGTTTTATGCTTGATTTTGAAGGCGGAGGAATCCCAATTAATCCTGGTGATACACTGGTTGATTTCGAAATACCTTATCAGTGGATCAAAAATGGCAACGCGGTGTTGACGGTGAGAAGCACTAACCCGCAATATAATATCGACAGTTTGATTAAATTGACCGGAAATTCGGTAAGAATACAATTTATAGGTTGCCCCGTTGTTTGCACAAACTGGCAGGCTGAAAGAAGTAATATCATGCCTTCATTTTTTACCGGAACATGGTATATGGTTGACATGATCAACGGCAACGCTGATGCTTATACGCCCCTTAATATTGATCCATCCCGCATCGGTAGTGATTCGATTTCAAACATTTACACCTGTGCAAATAACAGGCAGCTGTACAAGATAATTACCAGGACTTTGTACAATGAATTTAAGAGCTATTCCATCTCCCGCATCCAGGGTCAGCAAACAATCAATTTAAGTTCAAATGGCCGGTTGTATAAGGCTGCCGCAGAGGCTGTAGCCGATACGTTAAACCAGGCTGGCCTCAGCATGTTTACGCTTAACAAAACCAACTGGAAAGCCATTAGCAATGATGATTTGATTAACACATTTAAAGGGGCCTGGAAAAGAAACGAAAAAACAGGCAATATTACTTTCCAGGTAAGTGATAACAATATCTCGTACAAAGGAGCAAGCTGGCAAATAAAAAACCCCGCCGCTCAAACAGTTGCTGGAAAAACATTTTATAGTACTGTACTGGTTGGAAATAAAAATAATCCCGGCAATGTGGATAGTATACTCGTGTATGCGTTGATCGCAAATAGTAATAAGATTCTGTTAAGTGAAGAGGCACTTCATGCACCCGCTGCCGATGCAAATGATACTGCAAATAATGGCTGGGTTAGCAGGCAAAAAGGTTTTATTGCTTTTGCCAAAGCTGATACCGCTCAAATAAGCATTACAAATGAAAAGTTACCTGTAAGCCTTAGCGAAATATGGAAAGGTGGAACCAGTAACCGGTTGATCAACATCAATTTAACACAGAACAAAATTTACTATTCAACAGGTGATAATAAAACTTATGGCACTTACAATATTAATGAAGTAAGCAAAACATCATCCGGCGTTTATAAGATCATTACTCAAACTGATAAAGGCTTTAAAGTATTTTTCATTAAAAATGCAGGCATGCAATCTTTTGATTTATCGGTGTGCCAGGCCCTGTATAATACGAAAGAAGCAATAAGCAATATTGATGAAACTTACTGCGATAAATTCAATACAATGAAATGGTATTATGAAAATGATCCCGAAAAGATTTATTTGCCGGCAAAGGGAAATCAGTTTGCAGATTTGGAGCAAAAAAAATTAAACAAAAAAATTGACAGTATTAATGTTGGCTATGGATACGGGATTGTATTTTCAAATAGCAACCGTGATGCTGGCTTTATTTCGAAAGCAACCATCAGGCAACTGCTAATCGATCAGAAAATTCCTATTGATCAAAATACTAAATATTCCGAAATCCTTTCTCCTGCTAATCCTCTTCAAAGAAACTTTTTCTATATAAAAATTGAAGCTGG
>JBKJNG010000026.1:0-3773 GCA_046596065.1 Phnomibacter sp.
TTTTATTGTAAAAGCCAATGTAATTAAAACAACTACCGCTACGGTTTTTGCAGGAGTAAACAGTGGCTTTAATCACCTCATAAGACCTATGTTTTACGAGAGTTATCATTATATAAAAAACATAAGTAACCCTAATGGGTCAGAGCGGATTTATACGGTGGTTGGTAACATTTGCGAGACGGATACTTTTGCCTGGGACCGTAAACTGAACGAAGTTCGGGAAGGTGATTACCTCGCGTTTTTTAATGCCGGCGCTTATGGTTTTGAAATGAGCAGTAACTTTAATAGCCGTTTTAAACCCGCGGAAGTCATGGTGGAAAATGGCAAGGCAAAACTCATTCGCAAGCGGGATGAATTCAACGATCTTATCAAAAATGTTATACACGAAGATTGATATGAAAAAATTTTACAATAGAAAATCCGGCCTCGTTATGAGCCGGCTTTTCTATTGTAAAGTATTGACCCGATCAGGCTGTTTATTGCCTGTCCGTTTTCATTTTATTGCACCAAAAACCTTGAATGTATTTTTTGGTTGTTGGAAACATATTGAACAAAAAATACACCCGTGCTATTATCTTTTACAGTAATGCTTACCGACTTATTTGCATCATTCATATTGGTAGAGCGGAAAGAAAGTTTCCTACCCTGCAAATCGTAAATATTAAGACTCTTTAAATCTGCCGAAGAAATGCCTGTTATTGTAAACAATCCTTTATTTGGGTTTGGATAAATTAACAGCGCATTTTTTGCATTGTCATTCTGCAATTTTATCACTTTGCTAAACCAGTTTGTTCCGTCTTTACTAATTACTTTAACACGGTAAAAAGTAGTTGTCAATGGTTGTTCATCACTATATGCGTACGATGCTGTTCCGGCGGCGCTTAATTCCTTTGAAATCATCGTATTTAATGCTGAAAAAGATCGCCCGTCAGCGCTGCGCTGCGCTTCGAAGTTTTTAGTGGTATTATCGTTTTTCACCGACCACACTAGCATATTCTTTTGGCCATTTGCCATAGCAGTAAATGAAAGATCATGAATGGCCAGCAACGTGCCGCTGGGAAACTGGCAGGTGTAGGAAATGTTGTTGAACAGGTTTATGGTTATGTTCCCGTTCACCAGTTCACTTGGCACCTGGCAGATATCGTTTGTCTTTTTATATACGGCAGGAAAGCCAATATCTCCGGAACCGTTGGTATAAGCATAGAGGTCGCCATTAAAAACCAAGCTGACTGGCAATTGTGCAGGAATAGTAGAAGCTGGCGTCCAGGATAAACTGATGCAATTGCCACCCGCTGATTGGTAGGCGTTTGTGGCACACTGCGTATTGCCCTGTAAACTAAAAAGAAGACACAGGCAAACAATCGAAACTGAGTAGATTTTTTTCATAGACGAAATATATTTAGGGAAGCAAGTTAGTGTTAAGGTTTAATTATGTGCAAAAAAATTACCCAGCAAGAAACCTGCCAGAAAGTTGAGATAGCTTTATAGTTTGATGTGTAGTTTTAGAGATGAAACTATATAACAAAAAAAAGCCGTTGCAGCAATTGCAACGGCCTTCTCATGATGGTTCCCGGAATTAAAAGTTGAACGCAAGTCGCGTAAATACACGCAGACCGTTTCCGCCCATTTGTACTGCATCAAAAGGTCCGGCAGGTTCGTTGTTAAAGGCCCAACCTTTTGCGCCTGGCGCATACGACAAATTAGGGTGAATGTTAAAGAGGTTATCTACGCCAGCAAAAAGGCTAAAATTTTTGCATAGTTTGTACGATGCATAAAGATCAGTAACCAGCTTGCCATTGTAATTATATTGATCCGGTACAAAACTTAATTGCGGATCGTTATAAGAGGCGTCGGTTGGTACATGCGGGAACATATTGTTAGGACCAGTACCATAATCATCGGCGTCGCCGTAACCCAATAGTACCACTTTGCCAAAATAGGTAAGCCTGGTGCCTACGCTAAACTTCTTTATGACGTATTCCAGGTTGAAGGCAAATTTGGTTTTTGGTGCAGAGGCCAGGATAAAGTACCTCTCTCTTTCGCTCAGGAAATTAGCCCTCAGGTCGGCGGTACCGCTCAGTTTTTCAGGTATATTGATTTGGTCAATTGTCATCTCCTGGAAGTTGCCCGTAAACAATGCTTTAAAGCTTTGGTTGTTGTTTAAGGCCTTATTATATTCTATCACAACGTCCAAACCTTTGTTAGTAGTGTTTACTGCGTTAGCAAAAAATTGTGCATTGCTTACGTTAAGTGCTTTTAGCGCATTGGTAAATGTTGGATCAAGGGTGTTGTCGTCAGCACTAAACGCCCCCGATAAAACTACCCTGTCTTTTACTTTTACCAGGTAGCCATCAAGGGTAATGGTAAGCTCACCAATGGGTCTGAAAGTAAAACCAAGGCTGGCATTTACCGATTTTTCCTGCTTCAGTTCATCAATCCCAGCTGCTTTGGCAAGTGAACTGTAATTAGGGGCAATTTTATTCTCGAAAATAGAGCCGCCTGTTACGTTGGTGAAGGTGTTGCTGAAATTTATTTGTGCTAGTGAAGGTGCTCTGAAACCAGTACTTACAGACCCCCTAACATTAAATTTCGGGGTGATCTTGTAGCGGCCTGCAAGTTTGTAATTGCTGGTAAAACCAAAGTCGCTATAGTTTTCAATTCGTACTGCACCATCCAGTAAAAACTGTTTTGTGATGTCAATTTCAGCATCCACATAAGCACCAACCACATTTCTTGTTGCATTTACGACATCACCCGGTTGAAAACCAGGAAAACCCTGTGCGCCGCTTGCTTTGTCTTCATCGTAATTTTTATACGAAGCTTCTTCGCCCTTATAAATCTTATATTGTTCAAAGCGGTATTCTCCACCAAAAGCAAGGTTAAAACCAGCAGCTACATTATCGAATGCTTTGCTGAAATTCAGGTTGGTAGTGTTTTGCAGGAAATTAAAACCGCCATCATCAAAGTGCGTTTGCGTAGCACCTAAACCGGCATTAAAAGTTTTATCACCATAATAATGGAAGTCGTTTCTGCCAATGGTATTACTCAGGTCCCAGCCAAGTTTGCCTTTAGTTTCACCCTTTACGCCTGCAGCAAATGAAAGATCGCCGATATGCGTTTGAATGTGCGGATCGTACACCACATCACCCGGAATCGAGTACATAATTCCCGGCACATTTATAAGATCGCCATTTGCATTGGTAGGGAAACGGGCTGGTCTGCCGTTAAAACTTCTTGTAAAAGCGTAAGCATCAGATTGCTTGTAGTTATATCCACCAAAAGCGTAAAAACTGTTATTGGAGTTTTTGGCAAATGGTATTTCCATGTTAAGCATACCACCAACAGTGCTGAGTGATCCATCGCCATTAGCCCTTCTGTAAGGGTTTACGGGTAACGATTCCTCCTCGTCAAGGTTATTATTCAGCTCCTGGCGAAAGGTTTTTCCATTGCCTGAATATTGTCCTGAAAAATTGATAAAACCACCATTTTTACCAATAGGCAGACCATAGTTCAATCCGGCCGTTAACGCGTTGCCATCCAGCTTGCCATGGTATTTGTATTCACCTGCATCTTTTACATCATAAGTATTGAATTTGCCATCAAGGTAGCCGGAATACCCAATATTGCCCGTAAGCTTTTTGGTGTCTTTTTTAAGAATAAGATTGATAACACCTGCAATGGCATCGGAGCCATACTGTGCGGAAGCGCCATCTCTCAATATCTCGATACGGTCGATGGAAGAAATAGGAATAGCACCAAAGTCGGTTCCAGAA
>JBKJNG010000179.1:0-5363 GCA_046596065.1 Phnomibacter sp.
CTTTGCCAACCAATTGTGTTAAACGCTGGGTGCCGCCGTACCCGGGAACGAGACCAAGATTTACTTCGGGCTGACCAAACTTAGCATTGATGCTGGCTAACCGGAAATGACAGGCCATTGCAAGTTCGCAACCTCCGCCCAATGCAAACCCATTAACGGCTGCAACAACCGGTTTAGGGCAATCTTCTATTTTATTAAAAACAAGATCTTGCCCGCGTTGTGATAGCTGTCTGCCTTTGGCGCCATCCAGCAATAAAAATTCGCTGATATCAGCCCCTGCTACAAAAGCTTTTTCACCCGCACCGGTTATAAGTACCGATTTAATTTCATTGTTACTATAAACTTCGTCCAGCGCAGCGGCTAGTTCAGTAATAACTGCTGCGTTAAGTGCGTTCAATTTATCGGGCCGGTTTATGGTAATGGTATAAATGCCATCCTGCAAAAAAGCAAGCAAAGTTTTGTACATGGTAAATTGATTTATAGCAGGCAAATATCCTTAATAAAAGCTGGAACAGGATGTATGATTCTAAACGAACTCACAATGAGTTTAAAAAAATGCTGAATGGATGCACGCGTTGTAAATACCGGTAAATTAGAGGAAACAATCAACTTAAGTAGCAATAAACCAGGTTCCAAAATATTGATTGCGGGCCGTATAGCGGTATTTTGATTAGCTGTGATATATTTGGCGATGAAAAAAATTGCTACGACTATTTTAATACTGGTAAGCTTAACCGCATGCAAAACAACAGCGTTGCACAAACACCAAACCAACAATTTGCTGGAAAAATTGCTTCAAAACAATCCTGCTTATTTTGAAAAAATTATAGCAGACAAAGATTCGCGTCGCATTCAAATCATCTATACAAAAATCGACCGCGATAAAAATAACAAGCCATTATTTACTGATTATTATTACAACACCAGCAGCGATTTATACTTTTATCCCGCAAGTACCGTAAAAATGCCGGTGGCTTTGCTGGCGCTGGAAAAGCTAAACGAATTGAATGAAACCGGGCTGGATAAGTTTAGTATAATGGAAGCTGGTGCACGTGCAAGCACCGACGAAACACAACTGACACCAAGATCAATAGCGGAATATATAAAACAGATTTTCCTGGTAAGCGATAACAATGCTTTTAACAGCCTGTACGAATTTTTAGGCCAGCAATATATACAGGAAAAACTGGCTGCCAAGGGTTATAAAGATGTTGAAATAAGGCACCGGTTGCAATTGTCGCTTTCGGAAGAACAGAATCGCAAAACAAACGCTATAAGTTTTTACAATAAAGAGGGCGACACAATTTACCGGCAGCCGGGTGCATATAGCAAAGCTTCTTTTACATCCCGCAACAACTTACTTGGAAATGGCTACTTTAAAAATGATACATTGGTAAAAGAGCCCTTTGATTTTTCCAAGAAGAACAGGATTCATTTAAGCGATTTACATAGCATCATGCGCTCTGTCATTTTCCCAGAATCAGTTGATACACAAAAAAGATTTAATTTAAGCGAAGACGATTATCGTTTTATTTATCGCTACATGAGCGCCTACCCTTCTGAAAGTAAAAACCCGTCTTACGATACAGCTATCTATTACAAGAACTACAGCAAATTTTTATTTTTTGGTGCGGAAAAAAGTGATCCCCCGTCTTACCTGCGCATTTTTAATAAAGAGGGCGATGCTTATGGTTTTTTAACCGATGTGGCCTATATAATTGACCAGAAAAACAAAGTGGAATTTATGCTCAGTGCTACAATTTTGTGCAATAGTGATGGCATTTTTAATGACGATAAATATGACTACGATTCTGTTGGATTGCCGTATATGAAAAATCTTGGAAAAGTCATTTACGATTACGAGCTAAAAAGAAAAAAGAAAAGGCTTCCGGACCTTAGCAATTTCCAGGTTGACTATTCAAAAGAATGAACTTATTAATTAACTATACTTTTGTTTAAGGATGAACTACGATGTAATAATTATTGGCGCAGGTGCAGCTGGTTTAATTGCTGCATATGATTTATCAAGCGCTGGCAGCAAGGTATTGGTACTGGAAGCAAGAGACCGGATTGGAGGCAGAGCACATACAATCAATAAAAAGCAATTCAGTACACATGTAGAAACGGGCGCAGAATTCGTGCATGGAAAATTGCCCATCAGTTTGTCGTTACTTGATAGAGCAGGCATACAATATCACAGTATGCAAGGCAGATCATTCACTGTAAAAAAAGGGGCAATAAAAAAAGAGGACGATTTTGATACAGACTGGGATGAACTGATGGAGCAATTAAATGTCCTTCAAAACGACATGACTATTGCCGACTTTCTCAATAAATATTTTCACGGCGGGAAATATGAAGAACTGCGTAAATCAGTCATTCAGTTTGTGCAGGGTTTTGATGCTGCCGATCCGCAAAAGGCAAGTGCGATAAGCCTGCGAAAAGAGTGGATGAATGATGATGATGGAAATCAATTCCGTATTGAAAAAGGTTATGCTGCGTTAATGGAATGGTTGTCGACAGAATGCCTTAAAAACAATGCTGAACTTAAATTATCGCATATTGTTTCGGGTATTGATTGCAACAATCACCCAGCAACAATTCAATGCAGTAACGGAGAAGAATTTTTTGCAGATAAAATATTAATTACAGTTCCATTGGGTGTATGGAAGGCGCATAAAATAAATTTTTCTCCTGACTTACCAGGAAAACAACACGCCGCTATTCAAATGGGTTATGGCAACGTAGTGAAAATAAACATTGAATTCGATTCTTTATTTTGGGAAAATAACGGAGCTCGCAGCATGCCGGGTGCGGGCTTTATTTTTTCAGATGTGGCCATTCCAACCTGGTGGACACAAGAGCCCGTAAAAGTGCCGCAATTAACCGGCTGGCTAGCTGGCCCGCCGGCAGATGAATACAATCATTTACCAGACGAAGCAGTAAAAGCAAAAGCCATTGAATCGCTGGCATATATTTTCGGCACAACCTCCCAATTGATAGAACAAAAGATAATAGCATACATCATTACAAACTGGCACAATGATCCGTTTGCCCTGGGTGGTTACTCCTACGAAACATTGCAATCATCTGTTGCAAAAAAAATCATGATGGCGCCAGTAAATAACACATTGTTCTTTGCCGGCGAAGCGTTGTACGAAGGCTCGCATAACGGCACAGTTGAAGCTGCTTTTACAAGCGGAAGAAATGCAGCTAAGATGATGCTGCCGTAACCCGTTTAAATTTGCAAATACTAACCAAGCCTCATGGCGCCGTTTGATGCAGATGTGCGGTACACTTCGGTATCGATATTAAAATGTGCTTTGTATTTTTTTGAAATTCGTGCGGCTACGTCTTCAACGGCATCTTTTTTAATAAGATTGATAGTACACCCGCCAAAGCCGCCACCCATCATGCGGGCACCAAGAATGGCGGGTTCTTCTTTTGCAAATTCTGCGAGGAAATCAAGTTCGGGACAACTTACTTCATACAGTTTACTCAGGCCATCATGTGTTGCAAACATCTTATCGCCAAACGCTTCGAGGTTATTGTGTTTTAAATCTTCACAGGCATCCTGCAGGCGTTTTATTTCTTCCACAACAAATTTGCAACGATCGTATACTTTGCCTCTTCCCTGCAAATATTTTTCAACCATGCTTATATCAGCATCACGCAAACTTTCAACCTCAGGGTGATTTTCTTTTATAATAGCAACACCTGCTTCACATTCCTGGCGCCTTGTATTGTATTCACTTGAAGCAAGTGAATGTTTCACTTTTGTATCAAACAATACAATTTCAATATCATCAAAAGCGAAAGGGACATACTCGTAATCAAGGGAACGGCAATCGAGTTTTATTACATGGCCAGCCTTACCCATCATACTGGCAAACTGGTCCATGATACCACACATTACACCAGCAAAAACATGCTCGGCTTTTTGCGCCATTTTAACCATGGATATTTTATCAATCCCAAAATTGTTTAAGTCATTTAAAGCAAAAATGATAGCGCATTCCACTGCAGCAGATGACGACATACCAGCACCATTTGGAACATCGCCACCAATAACAACATTAAAACCCCCAGGGCTATAACCGGCCTTTTGCAACTGATCTACTACACCAAGCAGGTAATTCGGCCAGCCTTTTTTAGAAATAACAACATCCTCAATACTGCCTTCGTAATTTTCATCTAAATCGTATGCGAACCAGTTAAAAAGTCCATCATCACGTTTACTAATAGCTACGTAAACAGCTTTATCGATAGCTGCGGGTAAAACAAATCCATTGTTATAATCGGTATGTTCTCCAATAAGATTCACTCTTCCCGGCGACCGGAACAAAACAGGTTCTTCGTTAAATTTTTCCCTGAATGATTGTGTTATAACTGATTGGATACTCATACAAAAATTTGATTTTAAATACCTGGATTTTATGATTGTTATTTATGATTCGAATATTTTTCGCCTGCTAAAATTTTGTATCTAATTTCATTGATCCCTTTATAAACCTATCTACTTTTTATACTTAACCGCTTCTACTCCAATCTTATACTTTCTATAGCCAAACCATGTTTATCACCAAGCTGATTTTCCGCTATGCCAGGACCAATTGAAATTTGCAATACTTCAATTTTGCTTAAATCAAATATTTGCGATGCCGGTTGAAAATAATAGGGCAGAAAAGACGGATATGGTCGCGGCAATAACACTAATTTAACCTGTTTTAAATCAGCAATAAGGATGCTGTAATCTTCCTGCGACGTATCCACCTTAACCAGGCTTCCATAAGCAACGCCATCGCTTGTAATAAGCGCCAGTTGAATTATGCAGGATTTGTTGTTCAAAGCATGACCACGCAATACAATTTTTTGCTTTGAAACAAGCGCATCTTTTCTTGCATTTATATTAGATCCGAATACAAAACGCATGGAATAATCGCTTACTGGCAAAGCATTTTTATTTTCTGCGTCCAGCACAAAAAGCCTCTCAATATTTACACTCATTAAGGCCGTGTTTGGTTCATTACCCGGTACTACGGCCGATGAACCCATCCATAGTTTTGATACACTGTTCGCATCCGTAAAAGCATTAAAAATATAAACTGGATTTTTCGGAGCAACTACTGGAACTTTATAAGCAGCGGCATCATAAAAGTCCCAATCTTTAGGATAATTATTTGTGCCGGAGGGATAAGTGGTGAATGATCCGTTTTCTTTTACAGCAATAAAATAACGCAGGTAGCCTTCAGTTAAAATACGGGCAGGAATTACCGCGGAAAAACTATAACCATCTGTATGCTGCATGGTAATCATTTCAGAACGATAACCATTCCATACATGCAGTTCCACCGCTTCTGGAT